>NZ_JAGGPD010000109.1:0-6126 GCF_018613995.1 Microbacterium sp. ISL-103
CGTGAACGCCCCGGGCCTCGGCACGGATCGCCCCGGCTCGCCGCTGCCCGACGACGTCGCGTTCCCCGAGAGCGCGTGGGTGTGGGAGTTCAACTACCGCGGGTCGCTCGAGTTCCTGCATCAGGCGCGGGCTCAGGAGGCCCCGCGTGGTCTGCATGTGGTCGACGGCTGGCGGTACTTCATCCATGGCTGGTCGCAGGTCGTCGCCGACGTGTTCGAGATCGACCTCACCCCCGAGATCGTCGAACGGCTCGCCGAGGCTGCCGAAGCGGTGCGCTGATGCCGGTCGTGCGCACGGTGCTCGGCGACATCGACCCCGCGCAGCTCGGAGCGACGAACTATCACGAGCACCTCTTCCAGATCTCGCCGCTGCTGGTGGGCGACGAGCTCGACGACGAAGACCTCTCCGGGCAGGAGGCCGCCCTGCTGAAGGCCAGCGGCTTCGCGGCGATGGTGGATGCGACCCCGTTCGGGCTCGGGCGAGACCCCGAGGGGGTCGCACGCATCAGCGCCGGCACCGGGATGCACGTCGTCGCGACCACCGGCCGCCACCGCGAGGCGCACTACGGCGACGACCACCCGATGCACGCGTGGAGCACCGAGCGTCTGACCGCGCTGTTCGTCGCCGAGGTGACGCGCGGGATGCCCGTCGACGACGCGCTGGTGTTCGAGACGCCCGACGTGGCCCGTGCAACGGCTCCCGATGGCATGCCCGTGCGCGCCGGCATGCTNNTTCTGCACCGCCGCGCACGAGGTGCTCGACCTGCTCGAGGCCGAGGGCGTCGCATCCGATCGCGTCGTGCTCGCGCACGCCGACCGCGATCCGGACTCGGGTCTGCACGCCTCGCTCGCCGAGCGCGGTGCCTACCTCGGATACGACGGTGTCGCCCGGCCGCGCACCCGGTCGGATGCCGAGCTGCTCGCCCTCACCGAGAAGGTCGTCGCCCTGGGCGCGGTCGATCGGGTGCTGCTCGGCGGCGACGTCGCCCGCCGCACCCGGTACCTCGCCTACGGGGGCATGCCCGGCCTCGCCTACCTCGGCGAGCGCTACCTGCCCCGACTGCGGTCTGCGGTCGGCGACGACGCGGTAGAGCGGATGCTGGTCGCCAACCCGGCGCGCCTGCTCACCCTGTCGCCCTGATCCCGCATCGCCTGCCCCGCATCCCGTACCCCGCATCCCGTACCCCGCATCCCGCATCCCGCATCCACCCCGAGGAGCCCTCATGGCCGAGCCGACCATCCTGCACGCCGTGTTCACCGCACGCCCCGAGAAGGGCGACGAGGTCGCCGCACTGCTCCGCGATTTCGCCGAGGCCGTGCGAGCCGAAGAGGGCAACGTCGTGTTCGATGCGACGCGCCTCGTCGATGACCCCGACCGGTTCTTCGTCTACGAGGTCTATCGCGACGAGGCGGCCTTCCAGGCGCACATCGCAGCCCCGGCCGGTGTGCCGTTCAACGAGGCGCTGCAGCAGCTGATCGTCGAACCGTCGTCGATCCTCACCTTCCTTCGCCGGATCTGACGGCGCGCTCCCCTCCCCGGCATCCGCCCCTCACACCTGCATGCCCAGAACACACCTGCATGCCCAGAACACACCTGCATGCCGATTCCGCGCGTCTGGGCCTGCATCCGTGATCTGAGCACGCACCTGTGCACGGATGCCTCACCCGCACCCCTCCCGCATCCCCCCCCACACCTGCATGCCCCTCACACCTGCATGCCAGCACGCCGATTGCGGGCGTATGGGCCTGCATCCGTGATCTGAGCATGCACCTGTGCACGGATGCCGCCAGCCCCCAACCACCCGGCACACAGAAAGCCCCGGGCACGCAGAAGCCCCCCGCCCGAAGGCGAGGGGCTTCCGTCGATCTCAGCGCATCACTCGTAGAGGACGGCCGCGATCTTCTCATCGTCGAGGTTGGTGCTGTCGTACCAGTACGAACCGGTGTCGTAGAACTCCTCGACATCCTCGCCGTTGGCTGCGTCGTAGGCCGCCTGCACGACCTGCGCGCCGATGCCGATCGGGTCCTGCGTGATGGCGCCCGCCATCGTGCCGTCCTTGATCGCGTTGATCTGGGCAGCTCCCGAGTCGAAGCCGACGATCGTGATCTTGCCCTTCTCGAGACCGAGCTCGTTCACGGCGTTCACGACGCCGATGGCCGAACCCTCGTTGGTGCCGTAGATGCCCTTGAGGTCGGGGTGGGCGGCGATCAGCGTCTTGGCGATGTCGGCCGACTTCAGGTGGTCGCCGTCGCCGTACTGGATGTCGACGATGTCGATGTCGGGGAAGTCCGCCTCGATCTTCTCGACGAATCCGTCACGACGCTCGACACCGGTCGAGTTGATGTTCGAGTGACCGACGATGGCGACCTCGCCCTCGCCTCCGATCAGCTCGGCCATGTGCTCTGCCGCCAGCGCGCCTGCGACCTTGCTGTCGGTCGCCGAGAGGCTGAGTCCGACGTCTCCGTCGCACGGTGCGTCGAAGTAGACGACCGGGATGTCCTTCGACTTCGCCTGCTCGAGCGGGGCGACGCACGCCTCGGGGTCGAGGGCGGCGTAGGCGATGGCATCCGGGTTCTTGTCGATCGCGGTGGTGAGCATCTCGAGCTGCTGGGCGATCTCGGTCTCGGCGGCCGGACCCTCGAACGTGATCTTCACGCCGAGCTCGTCTGCCTTCTCCTGAGCGCCCTGCTTGACTGCCTGCCAGAACTGGTGCTGGAAGCCCTTCGAGACGAGCGCGATGTACATCTCGCCGTCGCCGCTTGCTCCGTCGCCGCCGCTGCCCTCTTCGATGACGTCACCGCCGCCTGCGCAGCCCGCGAAGACGAGGGCGGATGCGGCCACGAGTGCCGCGAATGCGGTCTTCTTGCCGAATTTCATGGAAACTCCATTGTTCTCTGTGTGGTGGTGGGGGGTGTAGATCTGTGGGTCAGGTGCGCTGGCGGTTGCGCAGCGAGTCGAGGAACACAGCCAGCAGCACGACGATGCCGACGACGATGTTCTGCCATTCGGACTGGATCGACATGATGCGCAGGCCGTTGACGAGAACGCTCATGATGAGCGCGCCGATCACGGTGCCGAGGATCGATCCACGTCCGCCGAGCAGCGACGTGCCGCCGATGATGACCGCGGCGATCGCCTGCAGCTCGTAGCCGGTTCCGATCTGCGGCTGCGCCGAGTCGAGGCGGGCGGCGATCACGATGCCCGCGATGCCGGTGAATGCTCCCGCGAACATGTAGATGAGGATCGTCCAGCGGCGGGTGTTCACACCCGACAGGCGGGTGGCCTCTTCGTTCGAGCCGATCGCGAAGGTGTAGCGACCGAGCAGCGTCTTCGACAGCACCAGCCAGGCGATGATCGCGGCCACCGCGGTGATCAGCACGGCGTTCGGGATGCCGGGGATGATCACGCCGAGCGCGATCTTCTTGAAGTCGGGGGCCGACGTCGAGAAGTAGATCGGCGAGACGTTCGAGATGACCAGGGCGAGACCACCGGCGATCATCATCATCGCGAGGGTCGCGATGAACGGAGGCAGCCGGAGGAACGTGATGTTGATGCCGTTCACGAGTCCCATCAGCACACCGGTGAGCACGCCGCCGATGACGCCGACCCAGACCGGGAGTCCCATGTTCGTCACGAACACACCGGTCATCACGGCGCAGAGCGCCATGCCGGTTCCGATCGAGAGGTCGATGCCGCCGGTGATGATGACGAACGTCGTGCCGAGGGCGAGGATGCCGATGACCGCGGTCGACAGCAGCACCGTGGCGATGTTGCTGAAGGTGAAGAAGTTCGGGCTGGCGATCGAGAAGAAGATCACCAGGACGATCAGTGTGCCGAACGCGAGCGACTGCTGCAGCTGACGGCGGAGGAACCCGCCGAAGTCGCGCTTGTCTGTGTTCTCGTCGACTGCCGTCTGGATGATCGTCGTCGTCGACGATCCGGGCTGCTGTGGGGTGCTCATCAGTCTTCCTCCCCGTGGGCTGCGAGTTGCATGATCTTCTCCTGGCTGGCTTCCTCGTTGCGGAGCGTCCCGGTGATGCGACCGTTCGCGAAGACCGCGATGCGGTTCGCGACGCGGAGGATCTCCGGCAGTTCCGACGAGATGACGATGATGGACTTGCCCTGGTCAGCGAGCTGCTGCATCAGGCGGTAGATCTCTTCCTTGGCGCCGACGTCGATCCCTCGGGTCGGCTCGTCGAAGATGAGGATGTCGCAGTCGCGCATCAGCCACCGGGCGATGACGACCTTCTGCTGGTTCCCTCCCGAGAGCAGCTTCACGACCTGGTTCACCGAGGGCGTCTTGACCCTCAGCTGCTGGACGTACTCCTTGGTGCGGTTCTTCGCCTTGGCGTCGCCCATCCAGCCGATGCCGTTGGCGTACGACCCGAGGGAGGCGAGCACCGTGTTGAACGTCACGTCCTGCTCGAGCATCAGGCCCAGCAGCTTGCGGTCCTCCGAGAGGTAGCCGAGGCCGTGCTTCACGGCATCCGCCGGCTGTCCGATGCGCACCGGGTCGCCGCCGATCGCGATCGTGCCGCCGTCGCGGTGGTCGGCGCCGATGATCGCCCTCGCGGTCTCGGTGCGGCCTGCGCCCATGAGGCCGGCGAAGCCGAGGATCTCGCCCTTGTGCAGCTGGAACGACACGTCCTTCAGCAGGTTCTTGGTCGAGAGCCCCTGCACGTCGAGCACGATCGGGTCGTTGATGTGATCTCGGGCCTGCGGGCGGGTTCCCTCGTCGATCACGCGGCCGACCATCATCTCGATGATCTTGGGGACACTGACCTCTGATTTCTCCAGTGATCCGATGTATGTGCCGTCTCGGAGCACGGTGACCCGGTCGGCGAGGCGCCTCAGCTCGTCCATGCGGTGCGAGATGTAGACGATGCCGGTTCCCGAGGTCCGCAGCTGCTCGATCAGCAGGAAGAGGGTCTCGGTCTCGGAGTCGGTGAGTGCGGATGTCGGCTCATCCATGATGAGCACCTTGGCGTTGAACGAGAGCGCCTTGGCGATCTCGACCATCTGCTGCTCGGCCACCGTGAGCTCGCCGACGAGCTGTCGCGGATTCACCCGGATGCCGAGGCGCTGCAGCAGTTCTGCGGTCTGCGCGTTGAGCTTGCGCTCCGACAGGAACGGCCCCGTGGTGGGCTCGCGGCCCACGAAGATGTTCTGCGCGACAGTGAGATCCGGCATCAGGTTGAGCTCCTGATGGATGATCGTGATCCCGAGCTGCTGCGCCTGCAGGGGGCTGGTGAGTTCGACCTCCTGGCCCTCGAACGTGATCGTGCCCTCGTCCTTGGTGTAGATCCCCGAGAGGATCTTCATGAGGGTCGACTTGCCTGCGCCGTTCTCGCCCACGAGCACCAGCACCTCACCCGCACGCACCTCGAGGTGCACGTCCTTGAGCGCCTGCACACCGGGGAATCCCTTGCTGATCCCCTCCACTCTGAGAATGGGGTCACTCATGTGCTCACCTGCTTCCTTGAAGGTCTTCTGCAGTATTCCGGTCGGGTCCGGAAACATCGGATCAATTCTGCGGCCTGCGCCCTGCCCTGCGCAAGTTGTATCTAAATGTAACTAAGAGTCATCGGGAAAGGAAGACCTGTAATAACAAGTTGGCAACAGGTCTGCCGATCGGCGTTCGACCCCGCTCAGTGCAGCCGGATCGAGTCCACGGCGACGAGCTTGTCGCGGATGTAGGCATTGGCGTGCGCGCCCAGCTCGACATTGTCGGTCCAGAGGTTGCGCCAGATGCCGAGCATGCGGCTGAGGTCGGGTGCGACCACGGCCGATGAGAAGGACTCGAACACGATCGGTCCGTTGTAGCCGATGCGGCCGAGCGCCTTGAAGAAGGTGTCGAAGTCGACGGTGCCGGTGCCGAGGTAGCCGCGGTGGCTCTCGCCGATGTGCACGTACCGCAGGGCGGGAGCGGCATCGAGCACCGGCGCGAACATATCCGACTCCTCGATGTTCATGTGGTACGTGTCGAGGTGGATGCCGAGGTTCGGTCGCTGCACCTCGTCGAGGTAGGCGAGCGCCTGGCGTGCGGTGTTCAGCACGTTGGTCTCGTAGCGGTTGACGACCTCGAGCGACACCGAGATTCCGCGCCCGGCAGCGCGGTCGGCGAC
>NZ_JAGGPD010000109.1:6366-6530 GCF_018613995.1 Microbacterium sp. ISL-103
GAGGCGGATGCCGGCGGAATCGAAGTGTCCGGTCCAGACGAGCCCGTGGCATCCGATGTGCATGAGACCTCTCGGAGACGGGTGTGCGGCACCTTCGCCTCGGCAGGATTGGCACGTTGCAACTCTGCGTTCAGGTCACGGTACGTGGCGGGAGGATGCGCTGT
>NZ_JAGGPD010000110.1 GCF_018613995.1 Microbacterium sp. ISL-103
TCCAGCGCACGCCTTCGACCGTCGACGTGCGCGACAACCGTCCGACGGATCCGGAGTGGGTGGCGACGCTCTCTCCCGGGTGGCAGCGCGAGCGGATGGACAACTTCCTCGAGGTGCTGGCCGGTGAGCCCGTCGAGTCCCTCGTGGACGACGGATGGACCTCGACGCACCGGCTGCAGCGGAGCATCCTCTCGGGAAGTGTCGACGGCTCTGTGTCGGAAGAGGGCCGCCTACTGCAGGAGGAACTCGACGACGCGGCGAAGATGGATTCTCTGCGAGCCCGAGTGGATGCGATCGTCGATGACCCCGCCACCGCAGACGCCCTCAAGCCCTGGTACCGGTACATGTGCAAGCGGCCGGGGTTCAGCGACCTGTATCTGCAGGCGTTCAACCGGTCGAACGTCACTCTCGTCGACACGGCGGACACCCACGGCATCACCGCGCTGACCGAGACATCGATTGTGGTGGGTGAGGCGGAGTACGAGGTGGACTGCCTCATCTTCGCCACCGGATTCGACGTCGGGGTCTCAGGGGTGGTGTCGGGCACCCTGCCCGTGTCCGGGCGGGGAGGGCGTGCGCTTCTCGAGGCCTGGGGGCTGGGGCCGCGGACGTTGCACGGATTCACCACGCACGGCTTCCCGAATCTGTTCCAACTCGGCCCGATGCAGAACGCGAACTCGGTGAACTTCGTGCACATCCTGCAGGAGCAGGCGACGCACATCGCCGCGGTGATCGAGCGGGCCGAGCGGGTCGGCGCTCGCCGCATCGAGCCGACCGCTGAGGCCGAGGATGCCTGGTGCCGCACTGTTGCCGAGACCTCGAGGGACGTCTCGGACTTCCAGGCCCAGTGCACGCCGGGCTACTACAACGGTGAGGGCTCGCGCACGATCGGCGGACTCACGTACTCCCCGGGGCCGGTGGCCTTCCATCGACTCCTGCGTGAGTGGCGTGCGGGAGACATGGCGGAGCTGCTCGTCGTCGACGATGCGGACGAACGCATGCGCGAGTCGTCGGAGATCGGGGTGTCGGCGTGAGGGCGGCGCTGGCGGCCGCGGCAGGTGCGATCGGGGTGGTGGCTCTGCTCGTCGGGTGCGCGCCGGCGGCTCCGGATGCGGCGCAGACCGACGCTCCATCGGACGGGCCCGCTGCGGAACAGATCTCGGACGAGCTGCTCCAGGTGACCGAGCCTCACGAGCTCACCGGCGGGACGCTGCTTGAGGGGCCGACCTTCCACGAAGACGGTTCGCTCTTCCTGGTCGACGTGATGGCGCCCGCCGGGGAGGCGAAGGTCCTACGCGTCGACGTCGACGAGCGCACGGTCGATCAGGTCTTCACCGACGAGACGAGTGCGTTCACCTCGGCGCAGTTCCACCCGAGTGACGGTCGCCTGTACCTCACCGACTTCCTCGGCGGTGGTGTCATGAGCATCACGGCTGAGGGAGAAGACCCGCAGGTGCACTTCTCGGGCGACGTCGACGGCATCGCGATGCTGCCCGACGACATCGCGTTCCATCCCGACGGCACGATGTTCGTGACCGACACCCGCGGCATGGACGCACCAGGATGGGAGACCCCGGGGCGTGTGGTGAGAATCGGCACCGACGGGCAGGCGTCGACCCTCGCGGGCGATCTGCCCTCTCCGAACGGCATCGTCTTCGACGAGGAGGATGCGGGGCTCTGGGTCGCGCAGTACAACGCGAACCGGATCGACTACTTCGCCCTCGATGAGACGCGCACCCGGGTCGTCTCGGCGTATCCCGCGATCCACGTCGACGGCGGGATCGGACGCATCGACTCGACCGCGGTCGACGCGGAGGGCAACATCTATCAGATGTTCCACGAAAAGGCCGAGATCGTGGTCTTCGCCAAGACCGGTGAGCAGATCGGTAGGGTCCGCGTGCCGGGTGAGGGGCTGGAGTCGGCGACGAACATCGCCATCGCGCCGGGAACGACGGATGGCTACGTGGTGGTCAGCGGCCCAGCCGGTGGGTTCGTGCACACCTTCGAGGCCTACGGGGAGGGCATCCGGCAGTCCAACGGCGGGTGATCCTCAGATAGCGTCGCACGTCATCGAGATGCAATGAGGCCCCGCACTGCAGTGCGGGGCCTCACCTCTGAGATGCCGGTCAGATGCCCACTCCGGCGCGGAAGCGGTCGACCCCGATCTGCCCCTCGACCACCGCCGCGGTCAGCTCTTCGACACTGGTGTCCTCGCGGCGCACATCGAGGATCTTCCTGCCGTGATTCATCACGATGTGCCGATCGCAGACCTTGTAGGCGTGGTGCAGGTTGTGGGTGACGAGAACCGAGCTCACGCCCTCGGTTTTGAGCTGTCGGAGGTAGTCGAGCAGAGCCTCCGTCGCGCGCACGGCCAGGGCCGACGTGGGCTCGTCGAGGATGAGCAGGCTGCGTTTGAAGTGCACCGCACGCGCGATCGCGACGGCCTGGGCCTGTCCTCCCGACAGGGACGACACGAGCTGCTTCGAGCTCTTGATGCCTTCGATCGTGACGACGGTGTCGAGGATGTTGGTCGCGATCGCATCCATCTGCTTCAGCTTCATGAAGCCGAGAGGGTTCGTGATCTCCCGCCCCATGAAGATGTTGCGGGTGATCGACATCTGATCGACGAGGGCGGAGTCCTGGAAGATCGTCTCGACGCCCAGCGACTCGGTGGTCGGACGGTTGACGGTGGGCACGGCGGTGCCGTCCCAGTAGTAGGCCCCCGAGGTCATCGGCACGACCCCGGACATGATCTTCACGAGGGTCGACTTGCCTGCGACGTT
>NZ_JAGGPD010000111.1 GCF_018613995.1 Microbacterium sp. ISL-103
CGAAGGAGGCGGACGCGCGGAGCGCCGGGAACGTGCCGTCGCTGCCGCTGGACGCCGTGCCCAACGTGCTCCTGTGGAGCGACACGGTCGGCGGCCCGCTGCAGATCAACCCGGTCGAGGGTCCGTTCTGGAACCTGGCCGAGTGGGGCCTGGCCGGCTGAGCCGGGCCGGGCAGTCAGCGCAGGACAGGAACGAGGCGACATGATCACCTTCATCACACGACGGGTGCTGTACTCGATCCCGGTGATCATCGTCGCCTCGTTCATCCTGTTCTGGGCGGTGCGGTCGACGTTCGATCCGCTCGCCAAGCTCCGCCAGGCGCACGACCCGGCCGTGATCGCCCGCGAGATCGAACGACTGGGCCTTGACCGGTCGATCCCCGAGCAGTATTTCCTGTGGCTGCGGTCGCTGGTGGTCGGCGACTGGGGGCTCAGCACCCGCACCGGAACCCCGGTGCTGCCGCTGATCGGCGACGCGCTGTGGCCGACACTGCAGCTCGCCTTCTGGGGGCTGATCATCGCAGTGCTCATCGCCGGCGGCATCAGCGTCTATTCGGCCGTCCGCCAGTACTCGCTCGGCGACAACCTGCTCACCGGTGCCTCGTACATCGGCATCGCGATGCCGGCGTTCTGGTTCGGGCTCATCCTGATCCAGACCTTCGCGGTGTGGCCCAAAGAGGCTTTCGGTCTCAGCGAGCCGCCGCTCTTCTTCATCGGACTGCACTCGCCGGGCCAGACCGGGGTGCTCGACTACATCCGGCACCTGATCCTGCCGGTCGCCGCCCTCATGATCGCGCTGGTCGCCTCGTGGAGCCGGTTCGGGCGGGCGGCGATGCTCGACGCCCTGTCGAGCGACTACGTGCGCACGGCCAGGGCCAAAGGCGTGCCGCGTCGTCAGGTGATCTGGCGGCACGCGGTGCGCAACTCCCTGGCGCCGTTCGTCACGGTCGTCGCGCTCGATGCCGCGATCCTCATCGGCGGCCTCGTCGTCACCGAGCAGATCTTCGCGATCCCGGGCATGGGGCGGCTGTTCCTGCAATCGCTCGTCGCCGGCGACGTCTACGTGCTGCTGCCGTGGATGATCGTGGTCGCCGTCGCGGTCGTCATCTGCAACCTGATCGCCGACATCGCCTATGCGGTGCTCGACCCGAGAGTGAGGCTGTCATGAGCGGTGCAGGCATCGCCGGGCGTGAGGAGATCCTCGCCGAGCAGGATCCGCAGAAGGCGCCCACCCGTCAGCTGATCAAGGGCTTCCTTCATCACCGGCTCGCGGTGACGAGTTTCATCGTGCTGAGCATCCTGCTGATCGCGTGCTTCGGCGCCGGGTGGATCGCGCCCTACCCGCAGGGTCAGCAGGATCTGCTGCTCGGCCCGACGCCCCCGTCGGGTGAGCACTGGCTCGGCACCGACGAGCTCGGCCGCGACTATCTGAGCGAGATCCTCTTCGCCGGGCAGATCTCGCTCGCGATCGGCCTCGCCGTCGCGCTCCTGGCGACGGTCGTCGGCACAGCCCTCGGGGCCATCGCCGGATACGTCGGCGGGTGGGTCGGCGAGCTGATCATGCGTATCACCGACCTGTTCCTCATCGTCCCGGCGATCGCGCTGCTCGCGGTGATCCTGCAGGGGCTCGGGCCGTCGCCGACGACGATCGTGCTGGCTCTCACCGCCCTCGGGTGGACCTACATCGCCCGCGTCGTGCGCGCCCAGGTGCTGTCGCTCAGGGAGAAGGACTTCATCGACGCGGCACGCGGCATCGGAGCATCCGGATTCCGCATCGTCGTCTCGCACCTGCTGCCGAACCTCGCCGGCGTCATCGTCGTGGCGATGAGCCTCGCCGTCGCCTCGTCGATCATCGCCGAGTCGACCCTGAGCTTCCTCGGCTTCGGCGTGCAGCCGCCGCAGACCAGCTGGGGCTCGATGCTCAGTCAGGCCGCGGGATACGTGGGCACACCCCAGGTGTACC
This sequence comes from Microbacterium sp. ISL-103, assembly GCF_018613995.1. GTDB lineage: Bacteria > Actinomycetota > Actinomycetes > Actinomycetales > Microbacteriaceae > Microbacterium. Next base: position 1,963 of record NZ_JAGGPD010000111.1, read on the forward strand.
TGCTGTACTTCCCCGGCCTGTTCATCCTCGTGACCGTGCTGTGCGTCAACTTCATCGGCGACGGACTGCGCGACGCCCTCGACCCGCAGGGGAAGAACCTATGAGCACTGCAGAGATCCTTCTCGAGGTCGAGGACGTCGCGATCAGCTTTCCGACGGATGCCGGACTCGCTCGGGCCGTCGAAGGCGTGTCGTTCGTGCTGCGCACGGGCGAGACCGTCGGCATCGTCGGCGAATCCGGATCGGGCAAGTCGATGACCGCGATGGCGATCATGGGACTGCTGCCGAAGAAGGCGGTCGTCACCGGATCGATCAAGCTGCGGGGTCGAGAGCTCGTCGGACTCTCGGATGCCGAGCTGCGCGAGATCCGCGGCAAGGACATCGCGATCGTGTTCCAAGACGCCCTGACGGCGTTGAACCCCGTCATGCGCGTGGGGGAGCAGCTGATCGAGGCGGTGCGGGTGCATCACCCCGAGTCGACGGCTGCCGAGCGCAAGGCGCGGGCCATCGAGCTGCTCGATGTCGTCGGCATCCCCTCGCCCGAACTGCGGGTCGACCGTTTTCCGCACGAGTTCTCGGGAGGCATGCGCCAGCGCGTGATGATCGCGATGAGCATCGCGAACGAGCCCGACCTGCTGATCGCCGACGAGCCGACCACCGCTCTCGACGTCACGGTGCAGGCGCAGGTGCTCGAGGTGCTGCGTGAGGTGCAGCGGCGCACCGGCACCACGGTGCTGCTCATCACGCACGATCTCGGCGTCGTCGCCGGCACTGCCGACCGGGTGCTCGTGATGTACGCGGGCGGGCTGGTCGAGACCGCCGACGTCGACCCGCTGTTCTACGAGACCGCGCATCCGTACACGGCGGGGCTGCTCGCCTCGCTGCCGCGACTCGATCGCCGCTCGTCTCGGGACGAGCGTCTGTACCAGATCGCAGGTCAGCCGCCGGTGGCGACGGCGTGGCCCCGCGGATGCCGCTTCGCACCGCGCTGCGCCCATGCCGTCGCGGGTCTCTGCGATGCCGTGGTGCCGCCGCCGATCGAAGTGAGCGCCGGGCACACGGCCGCGTGCGTGCGGGTCGACGAGTGGCAGAAGGAGGTCGTGTCATGAGTGATCGCGTCGTGAGCGAGGTCGTACGAGGAGGCACGGGGCTGACCGTCGAGGACCTGGTCAAGGAGTACAAGGTCGGCGGCGGCCTGTTCGGTCGCACGCGCGACATCGTGCAGGCCGTGTCGGACGTGAGTCTGTCTATCGGCGCCGGCCAGACGTTCGGTCTCGTGGGCGAATCCGGGTGCGGCAAATCGTCGCTCGGACGCAGCGTCGCGCGGCTGCAGTCCAGTGACGGCGGCACGATCCGGCTCGGCGACGACGACATCACCACCCTCGAGGGCGGGCGCCTGCGGGCGCTGCGTCGTCGGGTGCAGTTCGTGTTCCAAGATCCCTACGCCTCGCTCAACCCGCGCAAGTCCGTGCGGGCGACGCTCACCGAACCGCTCGTGATCCACGGGCTGCACCGCGGCCACCACGAGCGGCGCGTCGAAGAGCTGCTCGCCCAGGTCGGTCTGAATCCCGCCCACGCCGACCGCTTTCCGCACGAGTTCTCGGGCGGTCAGCGCCAGCGGCTCGGCATCGCGCGAGCGCTCGCCGTCGAGCCCGAGGTGATCGTGCTCGACGAGCCGGTCAGCGCGCTCGATGTGAGCGTGCAGGCCGGGGTGCTCAACCTGCTCGACGACCTGCAGCGCGACCTCGGCCTCACCTACCTCTTCATCGCGCACGACCTGTCGGTGGTGCGGCACCTGAGCGATCGGGTCGGCGTGATGTACCTCGGCAAGCTCGTCGAAGAGGGGCCGGTCGATGAGCTGTACGAGCGGCCGTTGCATCCGTACACCCAGGCGCTGCTGTCGGCGATCCCCGTGCCCGACCCGCGAGCCGAGCGGGCGCGCGAGCGCATCGTGCTCACCGGGGATGTGCCGAGTCCGGTCTCGCCGCCATCCGGATGCCGCTTCCGCACCCGCTGCTGGAAGGCCACCGAGGTGTGCGCCGCGGTGGTGCCCCTCCTCGTCGACCACGGCGACACCCACGGCGTCGCCTGCCATCACCCCGCCGAGCGGGACGTGCTCTAGAGGCCGCGCCCGCCCGGCGCGCCGCGCCCATTCTCGGTTCCGGTCGCACTTCGTGCCGCCCGAACGCCCACGAAGCGACACGAACTGCGACCGGAAGGCCCCGGGAGGATCGGACTCTCTCTTGCGCAGACGATTACATCGATGTAATGATGGGCCGACCCCGCCCGCAGTCACGAAGGAGTGACGATGACGCCCCCGCTCGAAATGTCCAGACGGCAGTTCCTGACCGCCGCCTCCGTCACAGCCGCTGCGGCACTGCTCGCCGGCTGCGCCCCCGGCACCGTCCCGGGTTCGAACACCCAGACCCTGCAGTTCTGGCATCTGCTCTCGGGCGGCGACGGCGTGACCATGTCGCAGCTGCTCGACACCGCGAACTCGGCGCAGAGCGCGTACAGCATCCGCCCCACCGTGCTCGCCTGGGGCACCCCGTACTACACGAAGCTCGCCATGGCCGGTGCCGGCGGTCGCGCCCCCGACGTCGCGATCATGCATGCGACCCGCACCGTCGGCTGGGCGCCGGGCGGCCTGCTCGACACGTGGGACCTCGACCGGCTCGCAGGCCTCGGCGTCGACAGCACGAAGTTCCCGAAGCCGATCTGGGAGAAAGGATTCGTCGGCGAGAACATGTACAGCATCGCTCTCGACGCGCATCCGTTCGTCGCGATGTTCAACACCGACATCTGCGACGCGGCCGGAGTGCTCGACAGCGACGGACGCCTCGAGCAGACGTCGTCTCCCGACGAGTTCCTCGACCAGCTGCGCACGATCGGCGGCCAGGCCGAAGGGCATGCCCTCTCATACGGATACCTCGGCGACGGCGCGCAGATGTGGCGCCTCTTCTACACGTTCTACTCGCAGCACGGCGGCGCGATGGAGCTGCCCGCCGGCGGCAAGGCCGTGATCGACAAGGATGCCGCGGTCGAGTCGCTCTCGCTCATGCGAACCCTTCTCGACGGCGAGATCGCCCTCGCCCAGGCCGATTACGGCAGCGCGGTCGCCGAGTTCGCGACCGGCAAGAGCGGGATGCTGTTCACCGGCGTGTGGGAGCTGCGCACCATGCAGAACGCGAAGATCCCGTTCGACGCGACGATGATCCCCACGCTCTACGGCACCCCGGCTGTCTATGCGGACTCGCACTCGTTCGTTCTGCCGCACCAGACCAAGGCCGACGAGAAGAAGCGCGATCTGACCTATCAGTTCGTCGCCGACATGCTCAAGGGCTCGTTCGGCTGGGCCGAGGCCGGGCACATCCCCGCCTACCTTCCCGTCACCGAATCCCCCGAGTACGCCGACCTGATCCCGCAGGCCAACTACGCCGAGGCCGCCCAGCACGTGGTCTACGACCCCACCGCGTGGTTCACCGGATCGGGCTCGAACTTCCAGGCCGAGTTCGGCGCCGCCGTGCAGGGCGTGCTGCTCTCGGGCGATGACCCGGCCGCGGCGATCGACAGGTTCGAGGCGCGCGTGAACACGCTGCTGCGCCAACCGAACCCGGCCGACCCCGAGGGGACGTTCGTCTCATGACCACCGCAACCGACTCCACGCGCACGATCGTCACCGGCAGCAAGGCGCCCATCCCGATCCGCCGCGCCGGCTCCCGCAACCGCGAGCAGCTCATCAGCTGGGCGTTCCTCGCACCGTTCCTGATCGCCTTCGTGCTGTTCCTCGCCTGGCCCATCGTGCACGGCATCATCCTCAGCTTCACCGACCAGTCGCTCACCGGCGCCGGCGGAGCGTTCGTCGGCTTCGCGAACTATGCCGAGGCCCTGACCGACCCCGTCATGTGGCAGTCGATGGGCAACACGGTCTGGTTCACGCTGCTCTCCACCGTGCCTCTGGTCGTGATCGCGCTGCTCATGGCGGCGCTCGTCGACCGCGGAATCCCGGGCCAGTGGCTGTGGCGGCTGTCGTTCTTCATGCCGTACCTGCTCGCCTCGACCGTGATCTCGCAGATCTGGGTCTGGATCTTCAACCCGCAGATCGGCGCAGCGAACAACATCCTGAAGTTCTTCGGTCTCGAGCCGCTCGCCTGGCTGCAGAACCCCGACACCAACATGCTGTCGATCGTGATCGCCACCGTGTGGTGGACCGTCGGGTTCAACTTCCTGCTGTACCTCGCGGCGATGCAGAACATCCCCCCGCAGCAGTATGAGGCGGCATCCCTCGATGGCGCCGGCCCGTGGCGTCAGTTCTGGTCGATCACGCTTCCGCAGCTCGGACCCGCGACCGTACTGATCCTGATCCTGCAGATCCTGGCATCGCTGAAGCTCTTCGATCAGGCGTACCAGATGCTCGGCGGCGTCGCGAGTGACACCACCCGCTCGATCGTCCAGTACATCTACGAGGCAGGCTTCGTCAGCTACCGATTCGGCTACTCGGCCGCGATCTCCTATGTGTTCTTCGCTCTCATCGTCATCATCGGCGTCGCGCAGGCCTTGATCTCGCGCCGCCGGAAGGAGTCGCAGCTGTGATGTCCACCGCCACTCTCACCGAGACCATCACGACCACGAAGCCCGCGCGCACCCGTCGCCCGCACCTGCCAGGACAGAAGCCGTTCGGCGCGCTGCGCATCAGCGCTCTCGTCGTGCTCATCGTGCTCGCGATCGGCTGGCTGCTTCCGTTCCTCTGGGCGGTCGCGACCGCCTTCAAGACCGAGACGGATGCCGCCTCCGGCGACCCCTCGTGGATCGGCGCCACCGGGCCGACGATCGAGGCCTTCACCGCGATCCTGTCGCAAGGCAACGTCTACACCTGGGCGTTCAACAGCCTCTGGACCTCGATCGCCGTCACCCTGATCACCCTCACGATCTCGGCGCTGGCCGCCTATGCGTTCTCGCGGCTCGACTTCACCGGCCGCAAGTGGTTGTTCGTGGTCATCATCGCCTCGATCGTGGTGCCGCCGCAGGTGCTGATCATCCCGCTGTTCTACGAGATGCTCGCCTTCAACATGATCGACACCTACTGGGGCCTGATCCTGCCGCAGGTCGTCGCCCCCGCGATGGTGTTCATCCTGAAGCGCTTCTTCGACGCGATCCCGATCGAACTCGAAGACGCCGCCCGTGTCGACGGCGCCAGCCGACTGCGCATCTTCTGGTCGATCGTGCTCCCGCTGTCGCGGCCGATCCTGGCATCCGTCGCGATCTTCGTGTTCATCGGGGCATGGAACAACTTCCTCTGGCCGTTCCTCGTCATCAATGACACCACGCTGATGACGCTGCCGGTCGGACTCCAGACCGTCATCAGCGCCTACGGCGTGCAGTACGCCCAGGTCATGGCTCAGGCCGTGCTCGCGGCGCTGCCGCTGATCATCGTGTTCATCATCTTCCAGAAGCAGATCGTCAAGGGAGTCGCGACCAGCGGCTTCGGCGGTCAGTAGTCCCCCACCCGGCTCGAGAGCCAGAAATCTAGGAGAGCAATGTCTCAGGCCCGCATCACCATCGACCGCGACTTCACCATCGCCGACGTCCCCCGGAGGCTCTTCGGGTCGTTCGTCGAGCACATGGGGCGCTGCGTGTACACCGGCATCTACGAGCCGGGGCACCCGCAGGCCGACGAGCGCGGCTTCCGTCAGGACGTCCTCGCCCTGGTGAAGGAGATGGGTCCGACCGTGGTCCGCTACCCCGGAGGCAACTTCGTCTCGGGCTACCGCTGGGAAGACGGCGTGGGTCCGGTCGAGGACCGCCCGGTGCGCATCGACGGGGCGTGGCACACGATCGAGACCAACGCGTTCGGTCTGCACGAGTTCATGGACTGGGCGAAGGAGGCCGACGTCGAGGTCATGGAGGCCATCAACCTCGGCACCCGCGGCGTCGAAGAGGCACGGTCGCTCGTCGAGTACGCCAATCACCCGAGCGGCACGTACTGGTCTGACCTCCGTCGCAAGAACGGTGCCGAGCAGCCGTTCGACATCAAGCTGTGGTGCCTGGGCAACGAGCTCGACGGCCCGTGGCAGATCGGCGGCAAGACGGCGACCGAGTACGGGCGCCTGGCGCAGGAGTCGGCCAAGGCCATGAAGCTGGTCGACCCGACGATCGAGCTCGTCGCGGTCGGCTCGTCGGCGCGGTCGATGCCCACGTTCGGCACCTGGGAGCACACCGTGCTCACCCACGCCTACGACGAGGTCGACTTCGTCTCGATGCACGCCTATTACCAGGAGCACGACGGCGACGCCGAGTCGTTCCTCGCGGAATCGGTCGACATGGACGCGTTCATCGACGGCGTCATCGCGACCATCGACGCGGTCAAGGCCGCGGGCAAGCACACCAAGCAGGTCGACATCTCGTTCGATGAGTGGAACGTGTGGGATCAGGTGAAGTTCAACGACGTCGAGTCGGTCGAGATCGCCAAGGCGGGCTGGAAGCAGCATCCGCGCGTGATCGAAGACACCTACAACGTGACGGATGCCGTCGTCGTCGGCACGCTGCTCAACAGCCTGCTGCGCCACGGCGATCGCGTGAAGATCGCCAACCAGGCGCAGCTGGTCAACGTGATCGCGCCGATCCGCTCGGAGGAGAACGGCCCTGCCTGGCGCCAGACGAGCTTCTGGCCGTTCGAGCGCATGGCTCGCCTGGCCAAGGGCCGCATCCTGCGTCTCGCGGTGTCGGCACCGCAGATCGAGACCAAGCGCTACGGCGGGGTCGACGCGGTCGATGCGGCAGCCACGTGGGACGAAGAGACCGGTCGCGTCGTCGTCTTCGTCGCGAACCGTTCGCTCGACGAAGAGAGCGACCTGACGGTCGAGCTGCGCGGTCTCACGGGGCTGCGGGTCGTGAAGGCCGAGACGCTGACCATCCCCGAGGGAGGCGACCGCAAGACCGCGAACCTCGAGACCACGCAGGATGCCGTGCACATGGTGCCGCTCATGGCCGCCGAGGTCGTCGACGGCGCGGTGCGCGCGACGCTTCCGCCGCTGTCGTGGTCGGTGATCGAGCTCGCCTGATCCCCTGACACCGGAATCACCAGAGACAGAGATGCCCGGGTCCGTGGAGGACCCGGGCATCTCTGTGTCTGCGGTGAGCAGTGAGCGGTCAGCTCTCGATGTGACGCTCGTCGACGCCGTCGTAGAACGACAGCGGGCGGATCAGCGCGTTGGCGCCGGCCTGCTCCATGACGTGCGCCGTCCAGCCGGTCACCCGTGCCGCGACGAACAGCGGCGTGAAGGTGAGGGTGTCGAAGCCGACCAGGTTGTAGGCGGGGCCCGACGGGTAGTCGAGGTTCGGGTAGATGCCCTTGCGCGAGACGCACTCCGACGCGAGGGCGTCGT
>NZ_JAGGPD010000112.1 GCF_018613995.1 Microbacterium sp. ISL-103
GCCTGCGCGGTGGTGCGGGCGCAGCCTGCGGCGAATCGGACATGCCGCCACGCTAGGTGCACTCACCTGGCCCTGAAGACAGCCGACCGCCCGCCGGGGAGAACTCCCGCGGGCGGTCGGATGTGCAGAGCAGACAGGCCGCGGAGGGCCGGGCGATCAGCCCTTGACGACGATGCTGACGATCTTCGGAGCGCGCACGACGACCTTGATGATCTCGCGGTCGCCGATCGAGCGGATGACCCGCTCGTCGGCACGGGCCAGCGCTTCGAGCTCGGCCTCACCGATGCGCGCCGGCACCTCGAGCTGTGCGCGCACCTTGCCGCCCACCTGCACGACGGCGGTGACCGAGTCCTCGACCAGCAGCGCCGGGTCGGCGGAGCGCCACGTGACGAGGCCCACGGAGGGCTCGTGTCCGAGGATCTCCCAGATCTCCTCCGCGGTGTGCGGGGCGATGAGGTCGAGCATCACGGCGACGGTCTCGGCCGCCTCGCGGACAGCCGGGTCCGCGGGCCCCGCGGCTCCGTCGATGGTCTTGCGGGTGGCGTTCACCAGCTCCATGAGACGTGCCACGAGCACGTTGAACTTGGTCTGCTCCACGAGTGCCGGGGCCTCGGAGAGCAGCTTGTGCGTGGCACGCCGCAGCGCCGCGTCACCACCGGCGAACACCACGTCGACCGGAGAGGAGACCTCCCGCGCGATGCGCATCGCGCGAGCGAGGAACTTCTGCGCACCGGTCGTCGAGACGTCGGCCCAGTCCTTGTCGTCTTCCACCGGCCCCGCGAACGCGAGCCCGACGCGCAGCGCGTCTGCGCCGTAGGCGTCGAGCTCCTCCTCGAACAGCACCAGGTTTCCCTTGCTCTTCGACATCTTCGCGCCGTCGAGCAGCACCATGCCCTGGTTGATGAGATTCGAGAACGGCTCGGTGAAGTCGATCAGGCCCATGTCGAACAGGACCTTCGTGATGAAGCGCGCGTAGAGCAGGTGCAGGATGGCGTGCTCGACGCCGCCGATGTACGAGTCGACCGGAGACCACCGCGCCGCCTGGGCGGGATCGAAGGCGACGGTGTCGCTGTTCGGCGACAGGAAGCGAAGGAAGTACCACGAGCTGTCGACGAACGTGTCCATCGTGTCGGGGTCGCGCAGCACGGGGTCGCCGCTGGCAGCATCGACCGTGCGCACCCAGCTCTCGGCCGCGCCCAGAGGCGACGAGCCCTTCGGCTTCAGGTCGAGACCCTCGACGCTGGGCAGCTTCACCGGCAGCTGGTCTTCGGGAACCGGGATGATCCGGCCGTCCTCGGCGTGCAGCATCGGGATGGGCGTTCCCCAGAAGCGCTGGCGGGAGATCAGCCAGTCGCGCAGGCGGTAGTTCTTCGCCGCACGTCCTGTGCCTGATGCCTCGAGCTGCTCGATCGCGCGGGCGATCGCGTTGCGCTTCGACAGTCCGTTGAGGGGGCCGGAGTTGATCATCCGTCCCTCGCCGGTCAGAGCGATACCGGTCGAGGCAGGGTTCTGCTCGTCGAGAGCGGCACCCGTGTCGATCGGCACCCCCTCGTCGTCGACCTCGATGACGGGCATCGCACCCGTGACCGGAGCCGTCGTGTCGACGACGACCTTGACCGGCAGGTCGAAGGCGCGGGCGAAGTCGAGGTCACGCTGATCGTGCGCGGGCACGGCCATGACGGCGCCGTGTCCGTAATCCGCCAGCACGTAGTCGGCGGCCCAGACGGGCAGCTTCTCCCCGCTGACGGGGTTGATCGCGTAGCGCTCGAGGAACACGCCGGTCTTCGGGCGGTCGGTCGCCTGACGGTCGACGTCGGTGGTCTTCTGCACGTCGGACAGGTACGTCAGGAAGCGCTCGCGAACCTCTGCGGGAGCATCCGCCGCCAGCTCGGACGCGAGATCCGAGTCGGGTGCGACGACGAAGAACGTCGCTCCGTGCAGCGTGTCGGGACGCGTGGAGAAGACGGTGACAGGCTCGTCGCGTCCTTCGATGCGGAAGTCGACGTCCGCACCGATCGACCGGCCGATCCAATTGCGCTGCATCTGCAGCACCTTGTGCGGCCAGAAGCCCTCGAGCTGGTTCAGGTCGTCGAGCAGGCGGTCGGCGTAGTCCGTGATCTTGAAGTACCACTGGGTCAGCTTCTTCTTCACGACCTCAGCACCGCAGCGGTCGCAGCGACCGTCGACGACCTGCTCGTTGGCGAGCACCGTCTGGTCGTTCGGGCACCAGTTCACGGCGCTCTTCTTGCGGTACGCCAGGCCGCGCTCGTGCAGCTTCAGGAACAGCCACTGGTTCCAGCGGTAGTACTCGGGGTCGGACGTGTGCAGCACCCGCGACCAGTCGAACGAGACGCCGTAGTTCTGGAACGCCTGCTTCTGCTGGGCGATGTTCTGATACGTCCACTCGCGCGGGTCGGCGCCCTGACGGATCGCCGCGTTCTCGGCCGGCAGCCCGAACGAGTCCCAGCCGATGGGGTTGAGCACGTTGTGCCCGCGGTGACGCCAGAAGCGGGCCACGATGTCGGAGTACAGGTAGTTCTCGGCGTGCCCCATGTGCAGGTCGCCGGAGGGGTACGGGAACATCGCCAGCACGTAGCGGCGCGGCCGCTTGTCATCGTCGCCGCCGGTGAGGAATGTCTCGTTCTCCGCCCAGTACTTCTGCCACTTGGCCTGGATTGCGTGCGCCGAGGAGGTCTCCTCGTCGACGGGAGAGGTGGACAGGTTCTCAGACAACGAACGCACGACCAATCTGAAGGGAAAAGGGGATCAGCTCAGGATATCGGAAGCCCAGGCCGCGGGCATTTCCGCTCCCAGTGCCGCGAGCGGCGCCCTGGCCTTCGTCGCCACCTCTGAGATCTCGGCTGCGGCGACCGATCGCCACGTGATCCCGCCTCCCGCTCCCACGATCGCGCGTTCGCCGTCGATGACGATGCTGCGGATGACCATGGCCAGATCGAGCGATCCGTCATCGCCGATGAACCCGAAGCATCCGGCGTACACGCCGCGAGGACCCCCCTCGAGTTCGTGCAGACGTGTCATGG
>NZ_JAGGPD010000113.1 GCF_018613995.1 Microbacterium sp. ISL-103
CCTCGCGACCTCGAGGGACTGCGCGTCGTCGTCTCCGCCGGCGGCACCAGGGAGCCCATCGACCCGGTGCGCTTCCTGGGCAACCGTTCGAGCGGCCGGCAGGGCATCGCGCTCGCCGCGGACGCCGCCGCTCGCGGCGCCGAGGTGACGGTGGTCGCCGCGAACATCTCGGCCGACGTGCTGGCCGATGCCCGGCATCCGTCGATCCATGTCGTCGCCGTCGGGACAGCCGCAGAGCTCTCTGCTGCGATGAAGGATGCGGCGCTGAACTCCGACATCGTCATCATGGCCGCTGCCGTCGCGGACTACCGCCCCGCCTCGGTCTCGGAGCACAAGCTCACGAAGGAGCAGGGAGTGCTGACGCATCTCGACCTCGTCGAGAACGAGGACGTGGTCGCGGGGCTGGCCGCATCCCGCGACGAGGGGCGGGCAGTCGAAGGTCAGACGATCGTCGCCTTCGCCGCCGAGACCTCGGAATCCGCCGAGGAGCGCAGGGAGCGCGCTCGCCGCAAGCGCGAGCGCAAGGGCGCCGATCTGCTCGCCGTGAACCTCGCGAACGCCGAGCAGGGCTTCGAACGGCCCGACAACGCCGTCGAGATCGTCGGAGCGGGCGGCGCTGTGGTGGCATCCGCTGCCGGGTCGAAGCGCGAGGTCGCCCGAGCGATTCTGGACGCCGCGCTCGCCCTGAGGTAAACTTGAGTCGAGTCCACTCAAGTTTGTGGATTCGATCACAAGACGTCAACCAGAAGGAGTCTCCCAGGAGGAACGCATGCCAGGCCCACAGAGCGCACAGAACGACGACCAGCAGTCCGCCCTCGAGCAGTTCGGGATCAATCTCACCGACCGTGCCCGCCAGGGCAAGCTCGACCCCGTGATCGGACGAGACAGTGAGATCCGGCGCGTCAGCCAGGTGCTCACGCGTCGCACGAAGAACAACCCCGTGCTGATCGGTGAGCCGGGCGTCGGCAAGACCGCCGTCGTCGAAGGTCTCGCACAGCGCATCGTCGCCGGTGACGTCGCCGAATCGCTCAAGAACAAGGAGCTGGTGTCGCTCGACATCTCGGCTCTCGTGGCGGGCGCCATGTATCGCGGTCAGTTCGAGGAGCGCCTGAAGAGCGTGCTCAAAGAGATCACCGAGTCCGACGGGCAGATCATCACGTTCATCGACGAGCTGCACGTGCTCATGGGCGCCGGCGGTGGCGAAGGATCGGTGGCCGCCTCGAACATGCTGAAGCCCATGCTCGCCCGCGGTGAGCTGCGCCTGATCGGCGCGACGACGCTCAACGAGTACCGCGAGTTCATCGAGAAGGATGCCGCTCTCGAACGCCGCTTCCAGCAGGTGTACGTGGGTGAGCCCACGGTCGAGGACACCATCGCGATCCTCCGCGGACTCAAGGGTCGCTACGAGGCGCACCACGGCGTCACGATCGCCGACAGCGCGCTGGTCGCGGCCGCCGCGCTGTCGAACCGCTACCTGCCCGCGCGGCAGCTGCCCGACAAGGCGATCGACCTGATCGACGAGTCGATGTCGCGGCTCAAGATGGAGATCGACTCGTCACCCGTCGAGATCGACCAGCTCAAGCGCCAGGTCGACCGCATGAAGCTCGAAGAGCTGGCTCTCAAGCGCGAGAAGGATGCCGCGTCGAAGGAGCGTCTCAGCGCGCTCCGCGAGCAGCTCGTGGGCATGGAGGCTCAGCTCGCCGAGCTCGAAGCCCGATGGGCGCGTGAGCGTCAGGGCCTCAACCGGGTCGGCGACCTCAAGAAGCAGCTCGACGATGCGGTCACGCAGCGCGACCTGGCCATGCGCGAGGCCGACTACACCCGCGCCTCGAAGCTCGAGTACGAGACCATCAAGCGGCTCGAACGCGACATCGCCGAGGCCGAGCAGGCCGAAGCCGCTGTCTCGACCGAGGGTCGCATGGTCAACGAGCAGGTCACCGACGAGGACATCGCCGCGGTGATCGCCGCGTGGACCGGCATCCCCGTCGGTCGCCTGCTGCAGGGCGAGAGCGAGCGTCTGCTGCATCTCGAGTCCGAGCTCGGGCGCCGCCTCATCGGGCAGAAGGATGCCGTCAAGGCCGTCTCGGATGCCGTGCGCCGCTCGCGAGCGGGCATCAGCGACCCGGGGCGTCCGACCGGTTCGTTCCTGTTCCTCGGCCCGACCGGAGTCGGGAAGACCGAGCTCGCGAAAGCACTCGCGGACTTCCTGTTCGACGATGAGCGCGCCATGGTGCGCATCGACATGTCGGAGTACGGCGAGAAGCACTCCGTCTCACGGCTCGTCGGCGCCCCTCCGGGATACGTCGGCTATGAGCAGGGCGGTCAGCTGAACGAGGCCGTGCGGCGGCGTCCGTACAGCGTCGTGCTGCTCGACGAGGTCGAGAAGGCGCATCCCGAGGTCTTCGACGTGCTGCTGCAGGTGCTCGATGACGGACGTCTGACCGACGGGCAGGGCCGCACGGTCGACTTCTCGAACGTCATCCTGATCCTCACCTCGAACCTGGGTTCGCCGATCCTCATCGACCCGACGCTCTCGCCCGACGAGAAGCACCAGCAGGTCATGGCGCTCGTGCGCCAGGCCTTCCGGCCGGAGTTCCTGAACCGTCTCGACGACGTCGTGATGTTCTCGACGCTCACCGAAGACGACCTCGCGCAGATCGTCGAGCTGTCGATCGATCAGCTGCACCAGCGGCTGCACGATCGCCGGCTCACCCTCGCGGTCACCCCCGACGCGCGGTCGTGGCTCGCCCAGCGCGGCTACGACCCGCTCTTCGGTGCCCGTCCGCTGCGTCGCCTCATCCAGACCGAGGTGCAGAACAAGCTGGCCACCGCGCTGCTCGCCGGTGGCGTGCACGACGGCGACACGGTGCGGGTCGATGTCTCGGTCGACGGCACCGGACTCGTGCTCACCTCGACGTCGCCGGAACCCGAGCCCGACTCCGGGCCCGATTCCGACGATGACGTGATCGAGGCCGAACTGCTCGACTGAGATCCACGCGACCCGACGGAGATCCACGCACGAGAGAGGGGCGGATGCCACGGCATCCGCCCCTCTCTCTGTCTGTGCGCTCTGCGTCAGATCCGCGTGCTGCGACTCGTGATCGCATCCTTCGCGAGCTCGCGGCCGATCAGCGAGTGACGCCGCGAGTATGCGAAGTAGATGACCATGCCGAGGGCGAGCCAGATCGCGAACCGCAGCCAGGTCTCGGTGCTGAGGTTCAGCATCAGCCAGAAGCACGCCAGAGCCGAGATCCATGGCAGCCACGGCGACAGCGGCACCGTGAACGGGCGCTCGAGGTCGGGGCGGCTCTTGCGCAGGATCGGCACTCCGATGCTCACGAGGACGAAGGCCGACAGGGTGCCGATGTTGATCATGTCGCCGAGCACCTGCACGTCGGTGAAGCCCGCGATGATCGCGATGAGCACGCCGACGATCAGCTGGATGCGGATCGGCGTGCCGCGCTTGGCATCGGTGACGCTCAGCGAGCGGGGCAGCAGACCGTCGCGGCTCATCGCGAAGACGACGCGGGCGAGGCCCATGAGCAGCACCATGACGACGGTGGTGAGGCCGACGAGGCTGCCGATCGCGATGACCTGCGCCGCCCACGTGGCACCGACAAGCTCGAACGCGCTGGCGAGCGACGGCTCTTCGAGCTTCGCGAGCTCGGTGTACGACACCATGCCGGTGATCACGATCGCGACCAGCACGTAGAGCACGGTGACGATGATGAGGCCGAGGATGATGCCGCGGGGCACCGTGCGCTTGGGGTCCTTCGTCTCTTCGGCGCTGGTCGCGACGACATCGAAGCCGATGAAGGCGAAGAAGACCAGGGCGGCACCGCTGAGGATGCCGAACACGCCGTACATCGTCGGGTCGGAGCCGGTCATGAACGAGAACAGCGACTGCGTCCACGCGCTCTCAGACGCCGCGCCCGATTCGGCGGGCGGCACGAAGGGGCTGTAGTTGGCGCCGTTGATGAAGAACAGGCCGACGACGATGACGAACAGCACGATGGCGACCTTGATCACCGTGAACACGCTGTTCACGCGGCTCGAGAGCTGGGTGCCGAGGGCGAGCAGCACCGTGAAGATCGCGACGATGACCACGGGGCCCCAGTCGAACGACAGCGGCCCGAGCTGCAGGGTCATCGGGATCTCGAGATCGAAGAGCGACACCGCATCGCCGAGGTAGACGCCCCAGTACTTCGCGATCACGGCCGATGCCATGAGCATCTCGAGGATGAGGTCCCAGCCGATGATCCAGGCGAGGAACTCGCCCAGCGTCGAGTACGTGAACGTGTAGGCGGAGCCTGCGACGGGAATGGATGAGGCGAACTCGGCGTAGCAGAGGATCGCGAGGCCGCAGACGGCAGCCGCGATGATGAACGAGACGATCACCGCGGGCCCGGCGTGCCGGGCGGACGCCTCTGCCCCGACCGAGAAGATGCCCGCGCCGACGGCCACGGCGACTCCCATGACCGCGAGGTCCCAGACTCCGAGCGACCGCTTCAGCGAACGTTTCTCGTCGTGCGTCTCGGCCATCGACTGCTCGACCGATTTGATCCTCCGCTGAATCGCCATGCGGATGATTCTAGGTCGCAGCACGCCGCGCACGAAGGGCGCCACCCGTTATATCGGGTGACGCCCTTCGCGGCATGGCTGAGTGTCAGGCGCTGAGGATGACCGTCTCGTCGATCGGGCGACGCACGCGCGGGGCCGTCTCGCCCTGCTGGAGTCCCTCGGGAAGACCCGCGGCGTCGCCGAGCTCGCCGACGGCGATCACGGTGAGGGCGGAGAATCGCGGCGACAGGTCGGCGAATTCGCGGATGACCTCGGGGTCGAAGCCGCTCATCTGGTGCACGAGGAGACCCTCGTGGTGGGCCTGCACCGAGAAGTGCGCCACGGCCTGGCCGAGGTCGTAGACCGCGTGGCTGATGGCCTTGCCCTCTTCGGACTCGGTCTCGGCGATCGCGACGACGAGGGCTGCGGCCTTCGAGGCCCAGAGCTGGTTGAACTCGACCAGCGAGTCGACGACCTGGTCGAACAGGGCGGTGCCGCGGCGAGCGACGATGAAGCGCCACGGCTGCAGGTTGTAGGCCGACGGCGACCAGCGCGCGGCCTCGAGGGCGGCGTTCAGCTTGGCGTCGTCGATGGTGTTCTCGGCGTCGTACGCACGGGGGCTCCAGCGCCCGGCGAGGACGTCGAGGACGGGGTGCTCGGTGGGGGCGGTGCGGTCGATCACGGGAGTGCTCACGGAAGTGCCTTTCGAGAAGGAGTGGGATCGGACTCCTTCGTCCGCGTACAAGCCTCTCAACCGATGCGTGTGAATGCATATTCCCGATGACGGGGAATGACGCGAAATGACCTCAGTCCCGCAGATTGCGAGATGCGGCGGAGGCGAGCGCTCGCCGCACCGCTCGGATCGACGGCGCCGCGGCCGACACCCGACGGGCCGACGAGAAGATCTCGCGACGCGGCTCGTCGGGCAGCGGAGTCAGGGCGACCGTCGGCTGCTCGCCCGCCCACACGAGCTCGGGCAGCAGGCCGACGGCGAGACCCGCGCGGATCAGCCGCACGTGCGCCGTGAGGTCGGCGACCTCGAACCGCACATCCGGCTCGAAACCGGCCGTGCGGCAGAGCTGCTCGGCCCATGCGCGCGAGGCGGTGCCTGCGGGCTCGAGCACCCACGGCTCGTCGCGCGTCGACCGCAGTGCGGTCACCGGGTCTGCGCCTGCGGCATCCGCGGTCTCGTCCGTGCCGGGCCTCCGCGCCAGCGTGATCGCGTCGTGCACGAGCACCACCCGGTCGAGGTCCGCGTGGATCGGGCGGGTGCGTCCGGGGTACTGCTCGGCGAGGATCAGATCGAAGTCACGGCTCGAGACGCCGACGAGTCCGGTCTCGGGATCGCTCTCGGTGACCTCGACGCGCAGGGCCGGATGCTGCTCGCGCAGCGCGTTGAGGGCGCCGGGCAGCAGCGAGTGCGCGGTCGATTGGAAGACGGCGATGTGCACCGTGCCGGTGACCTCGGTGAGCGACTCGGCCACGGCGACCTCGGCGTGCTCGAGTTGGTCGAGGATGCCGATCGCCTCGGCCACGAGCACGGTGCCCTGCGGGGTCAGCTGCACACCACGACCCACTCGGCGAAGCAGGGGAACCCCGACGTCTCGCTCGAGCGCGCTCAACTGCTGCGAGACCGAGGCCTTGCTGTACGAGAGGGCGTCGGCGACCGCCGAGAGGGTGCCGCGGCGGGACAGCTCGACCAGCATCCGCAGTCGATTGACGTCGAGCATTCCGGCCCCTCTCGCGGAGTTTCGATCGTTCACTCTGGCTGAACAGAATTCCTGCAGATCGGTTGATAGACGTAGCCTAGCCGCGCGCCTGACAATGATCGAGCCGCACACGTTCCCGGGTGTGCGATCCCCTGGAAGGTTCACCCTGATGACTGTCGTCGCCGACACCACCACTCCCGACACGACGCCTCGCACCGAAGAGGTCGCGGCACTCGTGCAGCGCTGGCTCACCGAGAGCGAGACCCACCCCGTCGAGCCCGCCGCCCAGCGTCTCTCAGAGGTGCTGAAAGACCCGAACGGTCTCGCCTTCACCGTCGGCTTCGTCGACGGCGTGATGCGCCCCGAAGACCTCAGCGTCGCCGGCCGCGCGCTCGCCGACCTCTCGGACATCACCCCGTCGCTTCTGCCCGGATACCTGCGGGCCGCCATCAAGACGGGCGGCTTCTGGGCGCCCAAGCCCCCCGGCGTCGTCGTGCCGATCTCCCGCCGCGTGCTCCGTGCCATGGTCGGGCACCTCGTGCTCGACGCGACCCCCTCGAAGCTGGGCCCGGCGATCGCCAAGCTGCGCAAGAGCGGCAACCGCCTGAACCTCAACCTGCTCGGCGAGGCCGTGCTCGGAGAGCGCGAGGCCGGTCGACGCCTGCAGGGCACCTACGACTTCCTCGCCCGCAAGGACGTCGACTACGTGTCGATCAAGGTCTCGAGCGTCGTCAGTCAGCTCTCGATGTGGTCGTTCGACGAGGCCGTGGCCGACGTGGTCGACAAGCTCACCCCGCTCTACGAGCTCGCGGCCGCGTCAGAGGCTTCGGGCACGACCAAGTTCATCAACCTCGACATGGAGGAGTTCCGCGACCTCGACCTGACGATCGCCGCGTTCACCGCCATCCTCGACCAGCCGGGGCTCGAGAACCTCGAAGCCGGAATCGTGCTGCAGGCCTACCTGCCCGACGCGCTCGGTGCGATGCAGCAGCTGCAGGAGTGGGCTGCCGCGCGTCGCGCGAAGGGCGGGGCGCCCATCAAGGTGCGCGTGGTCAAGGGCGCGAACCTCGCGATGGAAGAGGTCGACCCGAAGGTGCACGGCTGGCCGCTGGCCACCTACGGCACCAAGCAGGACTCCGACACGAACTACAAGCGGGTGCTCGACTGGTCG
>NZ_JAGGPD010000114.1 GCF_018613995.1 Microbacterium sp. ISL-103
ACGAGGCGGGGCTCGCGGCCGGAGAGAAGAACGCCGCCGGGGACGCGGCCGCGCTGCACCAGCGCGCGGGTTTCGACTTCGCGGGGGTCGAGGAGTGCGGGGCGGACGAGGAGTGCCCGGCCTTCACCGACGTGTACGGCGACGCCGTCGTCGACATCGAGTACTCCGACGAGCTGCCCCGCGCGTTCGCCGAGATGTGCGCCGACGACGAGTCTCCGGCGTCGATGGTGCTGCGCGACCGCGACCTGCTCACACCCGACAGCGACGGCTATGTGTTCGAGACGTGCCCCTGACCCTCATCGCCGGTGCGGCCCTCGCTAGGCTGACCTCGTGAGCATGACGGGGGATCACGACGGCGCCGCGCCCGCCGCCGCGCCTGCCCCTCCTCCTGCCGTCGTGCCAGTCCCTCCTCCCGCCGTCGCGCCTGGCCCCACCCGCCACCGACTTCGCGCGACCGCAGTCCGCACCGTGCTGACCCGGTGGGCGCGCGCCGTCGCGGAGATCCCCCGGTGGCTCTGGATCGCCGCTGCCGCCATCGTCGCGATCGTCATCGTCGTCATGCTGATGGGCGGGCTCGCACAGGCGCAGCCGTCTCCGTCGCAGCTCGGTGCGGGTGATGAGGCACGCACCTCGGTCTACGCCGTGACCGTGCTGGATGCGCAGTTCACGAGCGAGGTCGAGTCCGAGTACCTCGAAGCCGAACCGGGCGAGAAGCTGCTCGTGATGACGATGCTGTTCGAGAACCTCTCCGACCAGCCGATCGGCGTCGGCACCACCGCCGACCGCCTGAAGGCCGGGATCATCAACACCGACGACCCTCTGCTCGACCTCACCGGCATCGCCGAGATCGGCAGCGCCTCGGTCTGGCGTGCCGACGGGTCGGCAGGTCAGGTCATCCTGCAGCCGGGGGTGCCGAGCGAGGTCACCATCGCCTGGACGGTACCCGAGGATGCCTTCGCCGACGGCGTCGTGTCGCTCGACGTGCACGAGGTCGAGATCAGGCGCGGTGCCGTGATCCTGTCATCCGGAGTGGTCACCTGGCGCCCTGCCGAACTCTCGGCGCAGATCACCGTCGATGCGACGGAGGCGCCATGAGGCGCGCCCTGCCGTGGATCGTCGGCGGCGCGCTGGTGCTCGGCGCGGGAGCGGTCACCGCGGTGACACCCGATGACGATGCGGTCGTGAGTCCGATCCTCAAGACGGCGCCCGCCGGCGAGGCCGTCGAGTCGCGCACGCTGATCGCGACGGTGACCGAAGCGTCGGTCGCAGACGAGGTCGCCGTCGCCGATTCCGAATGGAGCGCCGAGGGCGACTGGCTTGTCGTGACGATCGCCGCCTCTGCGGCGACCACGGAACAAGGCGCCGCCATCCAGCTCGCCACCCTGACCGTCGGTGATCGCGTGTTCCAGTCGAGCGAGCGACCGCCCGCGTCGCTGACGGCCACTCCGCTGCGGGTGGGCATTGACACCGTCGGCACACTCGCGTTCGAGCTTCCGCGCGACGCGGTCACCGGCCCGGCCGAGCTGCGAATGACCACGTCGTACTTCACGGCCGAGCTCGATGACATGGTGGCCGTCCCGAGCGACCTCGACGACCTGCCGCGCGCCCCGAGCATCGATCTCGTCGACCCCGAGCTGGTGGCGCGATGAGGTGGTGGCGCACGCAGCGCATGGCGCTGGCCGCCCTCCTGATCGCGGCCGTCGCGATGGTCGGGGTGACCGTATGGCTCGATGTGCTGCCGAGCATCCGCCCCACCGACAGGGTGATCGAGGCGGAATCGAGCGTCGAGCTCTCGGGACAGACCCTGTCGCTCGGGTCCGTCGAGTGGGGTGAGTTCGAGGCGTCGGACGGCGCACGCACGCTCAGCGTGCGTCTGAGCTCGACCGGCGGCTTCGACGCCTCGACCTGCGGTGTGTCGACCCTCACCGAGACCGATTCCTCACGCACCTGGGTCAGCTCGCGGGCCTCGATCGATGTGCCCTACGACGAGGGCGAGAGCTCATGCATCGCCGAGTCGTCGTCGTACCGCATCCTGCTCGTCTTCCTCGTGCCCGACGACGCCGACGGCCCTTTCCGCCTCGACATCGAGGGCAGCGACGACGACCTCGCCCGCTTCGTCATCGAGCCCTGAGGGCCGGGTGTCGAGACCGGACTCGGGTCGACCGATCACCGCGTCGTACGCGGTCGCGACGATCGCGACCCGCAGAGGTTCGGCCACCGCTGCGACCGCGACCGTGACGAGCGGGAAGATCCCCGCCCAGAACGACGCCTCATGTCCGCCGACGAGCAGCAGCACGCCACGGGTGCCCGACTGCTCGGCGAAGCCCCACGCCGCATAGGCCAGGGCGTACACCCCGAACAGCAGCGGGCCCCCTCGCCAGATCACGGTGACCGCGGCGACCAGTCCCTCGAGACGCATCACGAGAGTGCGCGCGATGCTCATGGCGGTGCCGCGAGCGACTCCTCCGCTCCAGCGCGCGAAGGGCGGCGTCGAGTCGAAGGTGGTGCCGAAGATCACACCGGCGACCGTGAGCCACGCCGCGGGCACGATGAGCGCAGCGACGAGGATGCCGAACAGCCAGGTCGCGCCCTCCCAGACCACGGCGACCGGTGCGAAGTTGAGGGCGAACCAGTCACCGATCCCCTGCAGCCAGCCGACCGCCTCGCGACCCGCGACCCAGTCGAGAACCCCGTTCCACCATCGTGCGACGAGCGTGAAGAGCATGAAGGTCCAGAGCACTTCGGTGTACGCGGCGAGCACCACGGTCCACCTCGGCAGGCGGTCGGCGAAGCGCGTGTACAGCAGTCGGGCCACCAGCGCGATCACGAGCACGGTCACCGGCAGTGCGCCGACCGCGATCAGTCCACCGCGGTCGCCCACCTGGTCGAGCTGGAACCCCGAGTCCGCGAGGGCGATGGCGCTCGCGATCTGGTAGAACTCGATCTGGTCGGCGTCGAGGAGTCCCCACGCGGTGTAGAACGCGAAGAACGGCAGGATCGCGGCGAGGGTCGCCGAGGCGAACTCGCGACGGCCTCCGGCATCCTCTCGTCTGCTGTGCGGCAGCGACGGACGCACGGTGAGGTACATCGCCACGTACGACACGAGCCGCGCGGCGACGGCGAGCGGCAGCAGCAGCAGGCCGCCGAGCGTGGTGAGGCCGCCGACGAACCCTGCGAGCTCGATGAGCACGCGGTGCAGCGCTTCGCCTCCGAGATACCAGGCCATGAGCGCAGGCCAGTGGCGGGCGAGGATGCGCCCGCACGTGCGGAGGGCCTGAGACATGGGCCCTACCGTATCCGGTC
>NZ_JAGGPD010000115.1 GCF_018613995.1 Microbacterium sp. ISL-103
CCGCAGCGGTCTCGTCGTGCCCTCGCGCCACCAGGTGGTGCTCGAGCCGGGGGCGCTGCGCCTCGAGTTCGTCGCCGGACCCTTCGCCGGCGAATCGGTGCCCATGGCCGCCGGTGTCGCCACGACCATCGGGCGCGGCTCCACGGCATCCGTGCGCGTCGCCGATCCGCACCTCAGCGAGGAGCATGCGACGATCACCGTCGCAGGCGGCGTGGCGGACGACGGCTCGCTGCTGCCGCTGACGGCGCACGTCGAGCTGACGGCCCCCGACGCCCAGCTCGTCGTCAACGGCACGAGCGATGCGCGCACGGCAGACATCGTCCCCGCCGACCTCATCCAGCTCGGCAGCAGCGTGATCCGCATCGGCGCGGCCCCCGCATCCGACGCCGACATCACGATCGACGAGGTCGGCGCGCGGGCGGTCAACCGTCCCTCCCGCATCCGGCCCTCGCAGATCCCGCCGGTCATCACCCTTCCGGGCGACAAGCCGGAGGAGCAGGATGCCTCTCCGCTGCCGTGGCTCTCGGCGATCGTCCCCGTGGTGCTGGGCATCACCCTCGCCGTCGTCTTCCAGCGCCCGATCATGCTGCTGATGGCCGCCGCGTCGCCCGTCATGGTGATCGGGTCGTTCTTCGCCAACAAGAAGCTCGCCCGCCGCAAGGGCGAGCGCAGCGAGGCCGACTGGATCGAGGAGATCGACTCGGCGCGCAAGCGCATCGCCGTGCACGTGAGACAGCAGCGTCTGACGAGCTGGGACCACCACCTCGACCCGGTCTACATCCGCGACGTGGTCACGCGGCCTCTCTCGCGTCTGTGGGAAAGGCGACGGGGCGAGGAGGATGCGCTGCGCGCCCGTGTCGGCGTCGCCGACGTGCCCCTCGAGGTGCGCTTCGAAGGCGGTCCGCAGAAAGAGCGCCGCACCGACAGGCGGGTGGGCGTCTCGCCCTCCCCCGTGGCGGTCGACCTCGCGTCCGGGCCGGTCGGCGTCGCGGGGCCCGCCGACGTCGCGAGCGGCGTGGTGCGCGCGATGCTCACAGGACTCGTCGCTCTGCGCTCGCCGCGCGATCTGCAGGTGGCGGTGCTCTGCGACCGCGACCAGGAGCACGCCTGGTCGTGGGTGCAGTGGCTGCCGCACGCGCAGCCCGGCGTCGGCCCGGTCGCGCTGATCGGCAACACCGACCTCACCCGGCGAGAGCGCATCCGCGAGATCGGCAACCTGCTCGACATCCGCATGCGCATCGGCAAGGACCGCCGCCTCGACTCCGAGTCGCAGATCGTGCTGGTCGTCGACGGCGCTCGCCGCTACCGAATGCTTCCGGGCATGGTCACGATCCTCGAGCAGGGGGCCAAGTACGGCATCCACGTCATCGCGATCGACTCGGACCGATCCCGCCTGCCCGAAGAGGCGACGACGGTGGTCGTGGCCGATCCCGGCGACCCGCTGCTCGGTCGCGTCGAGTCCGGTGACGCCTACCACTCGCCCGTGCTGCTCGACCAGGTGAGCGTCGGCTACGCCGAGGAGATCTCGCGTGCGCTCTGCTCGATCGAGCACGTGCGCGGAGTCGGCGATGACGCGACGGTGCCCAGCAGCGTGCGCTACACCGAGCTGCTCGGCATCGACCTCACCGACCCCCAGCCCATCATCGACCAGTGGCAGGTCGCGCCGCGGCAGTCGTACGTCGTCATCGGGGCGGGAGCCGAGGGCGAGTACGCGATCGACATCGCGACCGACGGACCCCACGCGCTCGTGGCGGGAACCACGGGTTCCGGAAAGTCCGAGTTCCTGCAGGCGCTCGTGATCTCGCTCGCGCTGGCGAACCGGCCGGACGCCCTGAACTTCGTGCTCATCGACTACAAGGGCGGGTCGGCCTTCGCGGACTGCGCCCGCCTGCCGCACACGGTCGGCATGGTCACCAACCTCGACGCCCGCGAGACCGAGCGCGCGCTCGCCTCTCTCGATGCCGAGCTCAAGCGGCGCGAGCGCGTGCTGCGAGACGACATCGGGGCGAAAGACGTCGATGCCGCCTGGGAGAAGGATGCCGAGGCCGCGGCCAGGCTCGGGCTCGCCCGACTGATGATCGTGGTCGACGAGTTCGCCGAGCTCAAGACGGAGCTGCCGGACTTCATCACCGGGCTCGTGCGCATCGCCCGCGTCGGCCGATCGCTGGGCGTCAACCTCGTGCTCGCCACCCAGCGTCCCTCGGGTGTGATCACCCCCGAGATGCAGTCGAACATCAACCTGCGCATCGCGCTGCGCGTGACCGACCGCTCGGACTCGACCGACATCATCGGCGTGCCGGATGCCGCACTGATCTCGGCCGCGACCCCGGGGCGTGGGTATGTGCGCGCAGGGCTGGATGCCGCGCCCGCGCCGTTCCAGACCGCGCGCGTCGCGGGCCTGCGCATCGGGCATCAGCGCACCACCCGCGTGCTCCCGCCCGCGGCGCGCTTCGATTGGCTGACCGTGGGGCTGCCGCCGCGCTTCCCCGCCGTCGAGACGCAGTCGCACCGCCCCGATCAGGACGACACCGACCTGCGCGGCCTCGTGCAGCTCGCCAACCAGGCGGCGACCGCCCTGGGCATCGAACGCAGTCCGTCGCCGTGGCTGCTGCCGCTGCCCGATCTGCTTCCTCTCGACCGCTTCGACGAGTCGTCCGCACCCGACGGCGGTCTCGTGCTCGGCCTCGTCGACGTGCCGTCGAAGCAGAAGCAGCAGCCGCTCGTCTGGAACGCGCTCACCGGTTCGCACCTGCTGTTCTTCGGCGGCAGCCGTTCGGGGCGCACCACGGCCGTCCGCACGCTGCTCGCCCAGGCCGTGCAGCGCTTCACGCCCGCCGACCTGCACATCTACGCGGTGGACTACGGCACCGGCGCACTGCTGCCGTTCGCCGATGCGCCGCACACCGGTGCGGTCATCACCCCGCAGGATGCCGGACGACTGCCGCGCCTGCTCGACCGTCTCGGCATGGATCTCTCGCGCCGACAGGCGCTGCTCGCCAGAGCAGGGGTCGGCAGCATCGGCGAGCAGCGTCGACAGGCCGATGCGCGCGATGCCCTGCCCTACAACATCGTCGTGATCGACGGGTGGGAGCGCCTCGGCGCCTCGATGAGCGCCGATGACATGGTGCTCGTCCGCGACCAGGTCATGCGCCTCCTGCGCGAGGGACCGGCCGTGGGCCTGCGCCTGATCCTCACAGCCGACCGGTCGATCTCGTCCGACAAGGTGTCGACGTTCATCGACACCCAGTACGCACTGCGCATGCGTGACATCAACGACTATCGCGGTGCGGGCATCATGATCCGCGACATCGCGCCGAACATGCCGCCGGGGCGTGCGCTGTTCGGGGCGGAGGGCACCGAGGCGCAGTTCGCCGTGCTGTCGGCCGATGCCAGCGGCGAGGGGCAGACGGCCGCAGCCCGCGGCATCGTCGAGTACGTGACGGGTCACTTCGGCCAGTTCCCGCAGCTCGCCGAGCTGCCGCAGCCCATGCGCGTCGATCCGCTGCCGTCGCGCATCGGGCTCAGCGTGGTCCCGACTCTGCCGATCCACGGCGGCACGACGGCCGAGACCCCTGTCGTCGCCGTCGGCGGCGACCAGCTGTCGCGGGTGACCGTCGACTGGCCGGGCGTCGGCGGGTTCGTCGTCGCGGGAGACCGCCGCAGCGGCAAGACGCACACGCTCGCCGCGATCGCGCACCAGCTCGGCTGGCACAAGACGCCGATGGTGATCGTCGCGCGCGAGGGGTCGATCCTCGCCGAGGTGGGCAAGAGCCACGGAGTCGCAGTGCTCTCGCCGCGTTCGCCGGAGGAGCAGATCGCCGCAGCGCTCGAGCCCACCGACTCGCCGCTGACGATCGTGGTCGACGACAGCGAGTCGATCAGAGACACGGCGCTCGATCGGGCACTGGGCGGTGCCCGCTCGCATGCGCGCTTCATCGTCGGAGTCGGTGCGGAATCGGCGGGCTCCTCGCTCACCGTGGCGCTGACCGAGGCGAAGAAGGGCCGCACCGGCATCCTGCTCTCGCCTCCCTCGACGATCGTGGGCACGCAGGTGTTCGGCGTGCAGCTGGCCCGCACCCATGTGGGTCGTGCCGCGCCCGGAAGCGGCGTGTTCTTCAGTGACGGTTCGTACATGCCGGTGCAGGTCCCCGACCTGACCGCCTGACGATCCGCCCGCCCGTGCGGGCGGGATAGAATGACGCGGGCGCTGTGGCGGCGATCATCGCCGCCGGACGGCCACAACGGGGGAGACGATCGATGAGCACTCAGTGCCGGTTCTGCGGTGAGGCCGTGCGACCGGACAGCATGTTCTGCCCGTCGTGCGGACAG
Organism: Microbacterium sp. ISL-103; assembly: GCF_018613995.1. Lineage (GTDB taxonomy): Bacteria > Actinomycetota > Actinomycetes > Actinomycetales > Microbacteriaceae > Microbacterium. The sequence goes on from NZ_JAGGPD010000115.1 coordinate 4,330, forward strand.
CTCATCGGCATGCCCGGAAACGCCGTGCCGCCGTTCCCCGGAGGCGCCTCATCCGCGTCATCCTCACCCGCGGCGCAGCAGCGTGCCTCGGAGCCGCTTGCTCCTGTGCCGCTGCCCGCGCCTCTGGCTCCCGAGCCGGCCGAGCAGGTGGCGCCCGCGGCTCCCGCTCCACAGGCGGCAGCTCCGCAGGCCGCAGCCCCGCAGGCCGCAGCCCCGCAGGCCGCAGCTCCGCAGGCGCCCCAGCCTGAACCCGCACCGGCCCCCGCCCCGGCCATCCCGGCGGCGGTGACGCTGCCAGACGGCCAGCGTCTCGGACTCGACCAGGTGCTCGTCTTCGGCCGCTCGCCCGAACGCGGCGCCGCAGCCCACCAGGGCGTCCCGATCCGACTCGACGACCCGGCGCGCGCGATGTCGCGGGTGCACCTCGTGCTCGCGCCCGCAGCGGGCGCGGTGATCGCCACCGACCCCGGCTCTGCGAACGGCACTCTCCTCGAGCGCGACGGCGTGCAGTACGCCCTCGTCTCCGGCACCCCGAGTGCTCTGGTCACCGGTGACCGTCTGCTGCTCGGAGACGCCGTCCTGCACATCGTCTGACCCGCCGAAGAGCGAGATGGGGAGTTCTCCCCATCGGCTCGGACACCCGTCGTGTGTTACGAATGTACCCGGACCAATTCCGCGGCATAGCCGCACAAGCAGGGGGTATGAAATGGCTGAGATCAAGGTAACTTCCGAGTCGCTCGCCGGTGTCGCGAACCAGCTCGCATCCGGTGCGACGTCGATCGAGTCGCAGCTCGGAAACCTGAAGTCGCTCGTCCAGGGCCTCATCGCCGGAGACTGGGGCGGATCCGCTTCGCAGACCTTCAACGAGCTCTACGAGCAGTGGGATGCCGCGGGCATCCAGCTCAAGGAATCGCTGAACGGCATCAGCGACCAGCTCTCGAAGGCCGCACTCGCCTACGAGGAGTCCGAGAACAACATCGGCAACAGCTTCCGTTCGTAAGTTCTTCTGCCCGGTTCGCCGGGTCTGCTGATGTGAGGGGGGTGCCTCGTGGTGCAGTTCCACGTTTCCACACCGGCGCTGGGATTCTCGGCGTCGTCGATGACCGGAGCGGTCGCGCAGTTCGACGCGCAGCTCGCCCAGGTCACCGCGGCGGTCAACGCCGTCGTCGGGTCGACCTGGACGGGAAGCGCGGCTGACGCCTTCCTCGAAGAGTGGACGGGGTTCCTCACCAGCGCGGGGGTGACCCGCGAGGCTCTGATGAGCATCGCGATGCGCCTGCAGAGCGGGCAGAGCACCTACGACGGCAACGAGGCGCAGCTGACCGCGGCATCTCGTTCGTCCAACGTCAACATCCGCGTTCCCGGCAACGGCGGGAACGGCAACGGCGGCGGCCCGCAGGCATCTGCGGTGCAGGCCACCTTCGTCACCGAGAACGTGCAGGCGATGCCTGCCGACGTCACCATCGACGCCAGCGTCACCAGGGGAGACAGCGCATGAGCGGCCTGCACACATATGAGACGGCGGACATCCGCGGACTCGAATCCGCGCTGAAGCAGCTGCACGGCTACTGCAGCGAGCTGCAGGCGCACGCCGCCAGCGCGACGGGCGCCGTGAGCGCCCAATGGAGCGGAATCGCGAACACCGAGTTCGTCAACTGCGTGCAGACCTGGCAGGTCGGCGCCACCATCCTCACCTCCTACGCCGAGTTCCTCGCCACCTGGGCAGGCGACGCCGCCACGCAGTACGAATCGGCGCAGTCGTCGGTCGGCAGCATGTGGGGCGGCGGCGGCGGTGGCGCCGGTGGCGGCGGCGGACCCGTGGCGGTGTGATCCGATGGTGAGAATCGATCCCGCGAAGTTCTCCGCGGCAGCAGACTCGTTCGACGGCATCTCGCAGCAGGCGCTGAACTACGCCATCGCGGCGCGTGGCTCCCTGAGCGGATACGCCGGCATCGCCGGCACCGACCCGGGCGGTGAGTCCTTCGCCGAGTCCTACGACGCGATGGCGGCAGCCGCACTGCAGACGCTCTACGACATCGCCGTCGCGACCCGCGGCCTCGACCGCGCGCTGATGGCGTCGGGCGGCACGCACGCACAGGCCAACGCCAACGCCGAGCGCATCGTCTACGACGCGGCGTCCGCATTCGTGCTGCGCCCGGAGATCGCCGAGGCGAGCGTCGCTCCTCCTCCTTCCGCGTTCGGCGGACGCCCCGACACGATGGTGCAGGGGCTCGACAGCGCCGCCGTGTGGGTGTGGGACCAGATCCTCAACTTCATCGGCACGCTCTTCCCCGACGGCGACCCCGAGCAGCTCGAGGCGGCCGGCAGCGCCTGGGCCGGAATCCTGAGCGACATCCGGACGCTTCGCACCGACATCCGTCTCGCCGACAACTCGCTCGCCGGGATCGACAGCGGCGAGATCGCGACGATCAACCAGAAGGTCGACGACTTCGCCGACGGCCTGACGACCTTCCTCAGCGACGACGAGGGCATCGGCAAGATCGACGACATCTGCCGCGAGTACGCGCAGACCATCCGGGAGACCCTCGAGGAGACCCGGCAGATGATCGCCCAGCTGGTGATCGAGGTCATCGCCGGTGCCGGGCTCAGCTTCGCGCTGTCGTTCGTCACCTTCGGCGCCGCCGGTGTCGCCGGTGCCGCGGCCATCACCGCGCGCATCGTCGCGGTCGGCGGCCGCATCGGAGCGCTCGTCGCACGGTGCGCGGCGACCGCTGTGCGCCTCGCCAACAGGCTGCGGGCCATCATCCCCGGCCTCGCCAACGCGGCGGCCCGGTTCCCGAAGCTCACGCGCGTCGGCATCGAGCTCGTGTCCGGCTCGGGTTCGGCCGTCATCGCCGAGACCGTGCAGGGCAGCGAGGCCAACTACGGCGCCGCCTTCCTGTCGGGCTTCGCAGGAAGCTCGATCACCTCGGCCATCACGGCTCCCTTCGGCAGGGCCGGAGAGCGTTTCGTCGTGCAGGCCCTCGCCAACGGCGCGGGTGGCGCGGGTGGAAACGTCGTCGACCCCAGCGTGCGCGGCGAAGAGATCACGGCGGCCGCGGTCGCCATGGGCACGGGTCTCGGCGTGGCCGGATCGGCACGGCTTCCCGGTCGACGCAACCCCGGCGCGGCCGGCGGCGGCAACGGCGGCGGCGTGCACGTCAACGACTACGACGGCCCGTCGGGCACCGGAGACGCGGCGAACGCCTCGGGGGGAGACGGCGGCGCCCCGCCCCGTTCCGACTACGACGGCCCCAGCGGTCAGGGCGGCGACGTCAGCGGAAGCGGTGGCGAGGGTGGCGCGGCCTCCTCGAACCACGGCGACGCTCCGGCGGCGACCGACATCCACGTCACGCCCGAGGGCAACGGCGGCACTTCCGGCGGCGACGGCGGAACCACCGGTGGCGGCGACAACAGCCCGGCTCCGGACAACAGCCCGGCTCCGGACAACAGCCCGGCTCCG
>NZ_JAGGPD010000116.1 GCF_018613995.1 Microbacterium sp. ISL-103
CGTTGATGGGTGAAGCCCTCGACGGGCGCCGCGATCGGGTCGTCCTCGCGACGAAGTTCGGCCACGAACGCGACATGGGGTATGACTTCCCCGCGGGGCGGGGCTCTCGCCGCTACATCCGCCGCGCGGTCGAGGAGTCGCTGCGGCGCCTGCGCACCGACTGGATCGACCTGTACCAGCTGCATCTTCCCGACGAGCACACGCCGATCGCCGAGACGACGGATGCTCTCGACGAGCTGGTGCGCGAAGGCAAGATCCGCTACTACGGGCACTCGAACTTCTCGGGGTGGCAGGTCGCCGAGGCGGAGTTCACCTCGCGTGAGCGTCACACCGGACGGTTCATCTCCGCCCAGAACCATTACTCGCTGCTCGCCCGCGCAGCCGAGCGCGAGGTGCTCCCGGCCGTCGAACGATACGGTCTGGGCTTCTTCCCGTACTTCCCGTTGCACAACGGTCTGCTGACCGGCAAGTTCACCCGTAAGGGCGGCCCGGCGGGGAGTCGCATCATGTCGAGTCGCCGTCATGTCTGGGAGGACGCACCGTGGAACGCTCTCGATCAGTTCCGGGACTTCTGCGCCCAGCGCGACATCACCATGCTGCAGGCGGCGTTCGGGTGGCTCCTCGCCAACCCGTCGGTGTCGAGTGTGATCGCCGGCGCCACCTCACCCGATCAGATCGAGGCGAACGCCACCGCGGGGGAGGCCTGGCGACCGGATGCCGACGACCTCGCCGTCATCGACAGTCTGTTCCCCCTTCCCGACGACCCGGGTGCGCGCGTATGAGCGCCACGGTGTCCACTACGATGTGTGAGTATCCTCGGGCGGCCCGCCCCGCAGGAATTTCGGAGGCGACGAGTGTCTGACACGACGACGAAGACGCGCAGCGTCACGGTTGCGCAGCGCACGCTGCAGCTGTCCTGGGCGGGTGTCACAGACGTCGGACGGCGGCGCGAGACCAACCAGGACGCGTTCTTCGCGGACTACCCGCTGTTCATCGTCGCCGACGGCATGGGCGGGCATGCGGGCGGCGAGATCGCCAGCCAGAGCACCGTCAAGCGCCTCGAGGCCGTCGTCGCGTCGGGACCCGTCGAGCGAGGATCCATCCAGGGCGCACTCGAGCTGGCAGTCGGCGACATCGCCGACCATCCCGAGACCACGGACGAAGGCACCGGAACGACGCTCACCGGCGTGTTCCTCGAATTCGAAGACGAAGAGCCGCACTGGGCCGCGCTCAACATCGGCGATTCCCGGGTCTACCTGCTGCGTGATGACCGTCTCGTGCAGGTGACGACGGATCATTCCGTCGTACAGGAGCTCATCGCCGCAGGCAAGATCAGCCCGGAAGAGGCCGAAGGTCACCCCTACAGCAATGTGATCACACGTGCGGTCGGCGCCAGCGAGCTCACCGCGCCCGATTACGTGACCCTCGATGTGCGGCCGGGCGACCGCTTCGTGATCTGCTCCGACGGCCTCACGAAGGAGCTGACCGACTACGGCATCCAGCACTTCCTGCGCGAGAACTCCGACCCGGCGGCCGCCGTCGACGCGATGCTCGCCGCCGCACTCGAGAACGGCGGCCGCGACAACGTGACCCTCGTGATCGTCCAGATCGCGGAAGAGCCCTCCTCCACAATCGAGTCCGCCGCCGAATAGGGCTGCACGCCTGTGGAGTGGGCCCGAGCAGGCGCCCATTCAGGGTCGACTGGTGGGCATGGACTCGCCATCGATCACGATCCCCGCAGCTCCCGTCTCTCCCCGGAGGCCACCGACCCCGTTCGTGGCAGCTCTCGTGCCGGTCGCCGCCGGAGTGGTGCTGTGGCTCGTGACCGGATCCATCCTGTCGCTGTGCTTCGCCGCGCTGGGGCCGTTGATGGTCCTCGCCTCGTTGGTCGATGGGGCAAGGTCGCGACGCAAGGCACTTCGGATCGCCGAGGCGGAGAGCGCCGAGGCGTGGGTCGCCGCTGACACGCAGCTCACGCGACTTCACGATGAGGAGCGCCGGATGCGCTGGCACCGGCATCCCGATGCGGCGACAGCGCTTCTCGACCCTCCGCTGCGTGGGGTCTCGGCGATCGACGGGAGCGAGCAGATCGTCGTCGGCAGCGGCGCAGGAGAAAGCAGGGTTCGCGCATCGGGCGGTGACGGCGAGCGGGAACGGGCCTTTCGCGGCCGGTGCTCGACGATCGAGCGTGTGCCGGTGGTCGTCCCGATCGGCGGCGGGATCGCGTTGCGCGGTGCGCGTCCTGTCGTCGCATCGGCGGCCCGAGCGCTCGTCGTGCAGATGGGCCTCAGGTTCGGCACCGCTCAGCTCGCGCTGGTCGGGGAGGATCTCGACGACTGGGGTATCGCCGGCTTCCCCCACGCTCGCGAGCCGAAGCGCGATGTGTTCCGGCTCGGGCTCGCGCGCGGTGGAGGTCTGCCACCGGCCAGTGACGCCGTGGTCTGGCTGCTCGCGAGCGATGACGAGGTCCCTGAGGGAATCACCACCGTGATCGACATCGCTGAACCCGATCACGCGACCGTGCGCACGCCGCAAGGGGTCGTCGACGTCGTGGCCGAGTTCGTCTCTCACGCTCAGGCTGTCGTGATCGGCGCGTCGAGGTGGTCGGACGCCGAGGAGTCGCTCGCGATTCCCGCGCTCGTGGCACTCGGGGAACTCGCCCAGCCTATGTCGCCGGATGGTCTCCCGGCGGCGATCGGACGCGGGGAGCGTCACGAGATCGTGCTCGACATCGTCGACGACGGGCCGCATGCGACCGTGACCGGCACGACCGGGAGCGGCAAGAGCGAGCTGCTGGTGTCGTGGGTGACGGCCATCGCCTCCCGACATGGACCGGAACGTGTGACCTTCGTCCTCGCCGACTTCAAGGGCGGCACGGCCTTCGAGCCGTTGCGCGCACTGCCTCAGGTCACTGCGGTCATCACGGACCTCAGTGAGGAGGGGGACCGCCGGGGCGTGTCCAGCCTGACC
>NZ_JAGGPD010000117.1 GCF_018613995.1 Microbacterium sp. ISL-103
AGAGTCAGTACGTCGAAGATAGCTTCACCTGTTGGTCCATTCCAACGTGACGCTGCCTGCGGCACCGTCGAGAGTCGTCACTCGCTTGCCATGACCCACCGGGCGGATCCTGACCACCATGAGGGTCTCGACTAGGAGGCGTCGTCGAGCCAAAGTCGCGTCGCTCCACCATTCTCGGACGTCGTCGACAAGAGCTAGCTCAGCCAGCGGATCCTCTAGAACCGCGAGCGCTATCTGATCGCCGATCGTCTGTAGCTCGCGCGCGATGCTCACGAGGCTCTCGTCTGCCTCGATGTCAGTCATCAATCCGCGCGCGACAAAGCTCGCGATCGACTGTCGGCGGCGCTTCAAAGCTTCGCGTGTCGAATTCAGCATGGCGATGTCGATCACGTCCGAACGCGGGGCCACGAGGTCCGCAGCGTCTTTCTCCGCGAGGCGCGCGATGCAGACCTCAGAGACGTATTGGTCGATGATGTCACCGTTGCGCATGAAGTGACCATTTGGGCACCGATACGCATGGTAGCGACGCGACGGTGCTGCACCACCGCCACCCTTGCGGGCTGTGGGATGGGTCTCGCCGCTGGCTGAACGGACGGACCGCGAGCATATCGCGCACACAGCGAGCCCGGATAGGAGCCACTTTCGTGCAGTGCCGCTGTGATTCGGTCGTACGCCGACAAGACGCCCGCGGCTTGCGATTAGCTGTTCCTGCTCGATGATGGGTTCCCATGCTCCCGGCGTGCAGGACTCCAGGTCAATCGCCGTCGCATCGAACTCACCGGTCGGCTGAGCTGGCGGAAGGAGCGCTGCGTATAGCGGGTTCAGCAGGACCCGTCGAACTGTCGTTGACTGCCAGCGAACGCCTCGACGTGTCAGCTTGCCAGCGTCGCTGAGATCTCGCGCGATCTGAGCGAGTGAAGCTCCAGCGAGGAACTCGCGGAAGATTCGTCGAACGTCCTCTGCTTCGGCGTCTTCAACTCTGTACCGCGTGCCCGCGGCATCTCGTTCGATGCTCGGCACCCAGCGGTAGCCGTGCGGGGGCTTGCCCGGCGTGGGATGCCCTGCGAGCCGCCGACCCACGGCATAGCGAGCAGCTCTCTCCGTCTTGATTCGAACCTCGCGCTCGGCCAGGAGGACCAGTTGCTTGAGCATGAAGTCGTCCAGCTCAGTGTCAATTCCCTCGCGGATGACGACGACCCGGATGTTGCGACGCGGCGGCCGGATGTCGAGCACGTCGGCAAGGCTGCGAGTGATGCGTGACGGCCCAGTGACGATGACGGTGTCGAACTCGCCTGCATCGAAAGCCTTAAGCATCGCTGACCAGGCGGTCTTCGGTCCTCGCTCTTTCGAGGCAGACGTATCGTTATCCTGGTGCTCGGCGACCACTCGCCACCCTCGACGGTGTATTTCCGCGCGACAGTCTTCGAGTTGCTGGGCGATACCCTGGTCCTCGTCGACTGACTGCCTAGCGTAGATCGCGACGCGGGGCACTCTAGGAGCAGTGGAGGGCATACGGCAATCCTGGCAGAGTATGTCTTCAGCCGTTCACGATGGCGGCCGTCGCCTTCGCCGGCCTGCTCGTGGTCATCATGAGATCCGACGAGGTGAGGGGGATCCTCACCGATCTCGTACGCCGCGCCCTCACGGTGTCGTGAGCGTCCCGATCGGTCGCGATGAGCGCGGCTCGGTGGCAGCCGAGCTCGCGCTCGCCCTCCCGGCCGTCGTGCTCACACTCCTGCTCGGAGCAGGCGCCCTCGGGGCGGCATCCCGCCAGGTCTCGCTCCAAGACGCGGCAGCCGACGCTGCTCGTCTTCTCGGGCGGGGCGAAGACGCAGGTGCCGCATCCCAGGTCGTCGTGGCAGCGGTGCCGGGGGCGAACATGTCGAGCACGGCGCCGGCGGGTCTCGTCTGCGTGCGGGCGAGTGTCGACGCGGCGATCGGTGGGTTCATGGTGATCCCGCTCGTCGCGTCCAGCTGCGCTCTCGCCGGAGGACTCTGATGCGCTCGCTGTCGGCGGGCGGCTGATGGCGGGGTCGGCGCTCGCCGCGGGCATCCTGACCATCGCGGCGGGCCTGTCGCTGGGACTCGCCGCCGTCGGGGGAGCCGCGGTGACCGCTCAGCGAGCGGCCGGCGCGGCCGACGCCGCGGCCCTCGCCGCAGCCGACGCGGCGAGCGGTGCCGTCGTCACCGCGGAAGACCCCTGCACCCTCGCGGCCCGCGTCGCTGCGGCGTCGGCGGCGACTCTCACCTCGTGCTCGCTCGACGGCTTCGTGGCGACCGTCGAGGTCAAGGCGGCGTACGCTGGACTCGCTGCCGTCTCCCGAGCCCGTGCTGGGCCACCCGAGGGATCATGACGGCGGCACGAAGCACTTTCCCGCGAAAATGCAGGCGACCTCTGTGACCATCCCATCACGGCGGTGTGTATGGTGTGCTTCGAAGAAAGGATGCTCCCTTGGCTGAAGGCAAGAAGCTCGTCATCGTCGAGTCTCCGACGAAGATGCGGTCGATTCAGGGGTACCTCGGCGACGGCTACGAGGTGCTGAGCTCTGTCGGCCACATCCGCGATCTCGCAGACAAGAAGGACATCCCGGCTGCCGACAAGCAGGCCTACGGGAAGTACTCGATCGACGTCGACAACGACTTCGACCCCTATTACGTCGTCTCCGATCGCAAGACGAAGACGGTCGCCGAGCTCAAGCGTGCGCTCAAGACCGCCGACGAACTCCTGCTCGCCACCGATGAGGACCGCGAGGGCGAGGCCATCGCGTGGCACCTGCTCGAGACGCTCAAGCCGAAGGTCCCCGTCAAGCGGATGGTCTTCCATGAGATCACCAAGGACGCGATCCAGGCCGCCATCGGCAACACCCGAGAACTCGACACCGA
>NZ_JAGGPD010000118.1 GCF_018613995.1 Microbacterium sp. ISL-103
CGGGCGTCTCTGCTGTCGTGAAGGTCTTGCCTCCGCGCTCCGCGAGAGCTTCGATCCGAAGCGACTCCATGCCCTCTCGGATCTCCTGGAGACGGGCGAGGCGAGCCTGCTCTGCTGTGTCGGTCACGGTGTCTCCGTTCAGGCGACCGGCTCCAGCAGGGTCGGGTCAGTGGGGTCGACGGTGCGGCTATTGCTGACCTTTCGGTCGACGATGTGTTCGCGGATCGTAGAGGCGACGTTGCTCGAGGTGTGCTCGAGCATCGCCAACGTCTCCGTCTTCCGGTCACCGGTGAGCTTCTCCGGTGTGAGCCAGGCATCCCAGGTGTCGGGCGTCAGGAACGCGGGCATCCGGTCGTGCACCTCGCCGCTGGCGTCACGCGCTTCGCGGGTGATGACGACGAAGCAGCGGGACTTCTCGCCGTTCGGCAGCTCCATCGACCAGGTGAGACCGGCAGCAGAGAGCAGCCCGTCGCCGTGCAGGAAGTGCGGGGTCTTCGGGGTCTTCTCACCGGTCCACTCGAAGTAGCCGCGCATGGGGACGATGCATCGAGCAGCGCTGAAAGCTGGCGCCCAGAATCCGCCGGCCAATTTCTCCATTCGAGCGTTTATGACCGGCCCACCCTTGGGACGGTTTGCCGGCTTCTGCCAGTCCCAGCGCACGAGCTCGAGGATCCTTCCCTCGCCGCGGTCGCGGACGATGGGTGCGTTTTGCGTCGGAGCCACCGAATAGGCGCCAGCCCAGGACTTCCACCAGTCCTCGGGTTTGCCTCCGTCGGCGACATACTCTCGGACCAGCTCGTCGGTCTTGGCGTCGTTCGCGAATCGGCCGCACATGGCATAGAAGATACTCGGACTATTGGTCGAGGCGCCACGGGGAGATGCGACTATGTTGACCGTGAGAAGGACTGGTGCACCAGCTCGGGGATCGGCGTTGCTGAGGAGCGCCGGAGGGCGATCGACTGTGACGGCGATACAGTCGTCGTACGCTGAATCGAGACCCGCGTTGGAGGGGCGGCCAATGAACACTGTTCGACCTTTGACGATCGCGGACGCGGTCGATGTGACCCTCTCAGCTATCACTACCGAAGACTGTGGCCCAGAGATTGCCGCGGCCCTGCGGCTCGTGGCGAACCAGCTTCTACGCGAGGCCGTCCCGGGCGATCCTGGGATCAGCGCCCAGGAGCGCGCATTCTTGATCGAGTCGGGAGAATTCACAACGGAGGAGTTGGCGGAGACGGAAGCGAGCGTTGCGCGCGGGGATCTTCGAGAACTCGAGAATCGAACCTTGCTGAAGGCGATCGCTGCTAGCCTCAGCGAGTCCGAGGCGGCCGAGAAACTCGGAGTGAGCCGGGACCGGGTTCAAGAGTTGCACGCTGCAGAAAAGTTGTTCGGCTTTGAGGCTGGACCGGTCACGGTTTATCCCAGATGGCAGTTCACCGGCACGCGGTCGGAGGGCGTGCTGCCTCATCTCGCACATCTACTCCGCGAGTTTCTTCCCGATGAGCGCGATCCTGCGAGCTTGCAGGCATTCATGACGGTGCCCAAGGAGGATCTGACGTTCCGAGGCGAACGGCAGACACCGATTCAGTGGCTGCTCCGCGATGGACGTCTTGATGCCATCGACGACGTTATTGAGGGTGAGCGCTGGTACTGAGCACAGCGCGAGTGCTTAATGGCCGTTTTTACTCATAAACGAGCAATGAGTTTGATTTCGAGCGCCATTGGCTGCTAGGTTTGAATCAATCCGGCGATGTCGGATTGCACCCGACGGGAACCACGGGGATGGCCCCCCGCCCGTCGCACATTTGAGGCCAAGCCCCGGGCGCAGGTGACCACCAGCGCGTAGTGAGCTCCCGGGGTCAACGTTCTGGTGAACAACGGATCGCAAAGACGAGGTCCTGGCGGGAAGGCACCGGCAGGTGGCCCGTGAGACATGCAGGTGCTCCTTTCTTTTTGAGAGGAGTGGGCTTGCCTACTCACGTCACATCCCAGATCCCGTCCCGACTCACCCTTCAGGAAGCCGCACACGCTCGGCGCATTGGCTACTCCACGCTTCGGAAGCGTGTAGCTGATGGAAGCTTGCCTGCGGAGCGCGTCGGTCGTCGCATCTTCGTTGACCCCGCCCATCTTGATGCGCTGGCTGACCCCGTCGTCGGCCGCCCGCGAGCTGCGGCAGAGATCGACTCAGCCGTTGCCCGTGTCGTCGCAGCCGCGCCGCGACTTACCGCCGAACAGCGCGAGCGCCTTGCCGTAATCATCGGAGGTGCGGCGTGAATACACCGTTCCACTCCGACTGGAAAGCGCACGAAATTCGTGACGCCGGCGGCACGTTCCAGGTGTTGGTCCGGCGCATGCAGCGGCACGCTCAATCCGCTCACCTGAGCTCGGTTACTGGGGGTCTCCAGAAAAGTGCCCCAGCAATCGAGCCGTCGGGAGCGCAGCGGTCCCTTGATTTTCCGGGGTTTTCGCCGCGGGGTCATAAGGCGCCTATGGGTCCCCGTGTTTATGACCCCGACCCCCTATCGCCCGCGGTGGGCTCCGCCGCCCCGCTCGCGGGACGTGAAGTCGCATTCGGAGAACTTGCCTCAGTGCGATCGATGGGAACTGGTCGGCGCGCGATCGTCGTCGGGTTCGACTCCGAGTTCACGACAGTAGATGGTGTTCGGACGATCAACAGTTGGCAGTTCGCAACGCCCGATTTGGACGCTTCGTCGACGATGATCCAAGTAGTCATCCTTCCGCTCGATGGACGCCGGATCGGGATGCACACCGCTCTTTGGGAGGTTGTCCGCGCTGCGACATTGTGGCGGTCACCTCTAGTGAGAGCAGAGGTAGATGACCGCGGAGTGCGGCGCAGCACGGTCATCGAGCAGGCCAGCGCGGGTCCCGCTGGTGACGCCGCTCGAAGCTGGGCGGCTAACCCCGGCGATTGGCAGGCCAGGGCTGCGGCCCTTGCGCCCTGGCGCGTCCCAATCGTCTTGGCCTGTCACTACGGTGCTGCCGATCTGACGTCGTTTCGCGGTGGCGCGAGAGTGACTGATCATCTGACGCGCCTCACGTCCGCTGCCGGCGGCCTAGTCACGCTGCTTCCGTTCCGCCTCCAGAGTGGCGACCAGCGGGGCGATGACTTCGGTTGGTGGCGGTCGTTGAGTGTTACGGTCCGCGACACGATGACGCACGCTCCTGCGGGCAAGCGGACGCTCGCCGCAATCGGCGCGGCCGCTGGCATCGAGAAACTCGAGGTACCGGGAGACCGCATCTCGCGAATGACGGAATATCGTCGCGAACACTTGAACGACTTTCTCAACTATGGCGTCAACGACGCAGAGATCGTCGTCGAATTCCTCGCCCGCATCTGGGGCGAGGGCATGCTCCCGCCTGTGACTCTCGGTGGTGGTGCGGCGGCGTCACTCGTGGCGTCGGGATCCGAGTACTTCGGGGTGGCGTCCCCGAAAGAGTTCAGGCTCGCGTTCTCCGGCCTTGTCGAGGTTGACACCGTCGATGTTGTGGAAGAAGGTGACGAGTTGACGTTCTACGCTAAACGCGGTCGCACGCCGGTGGACGGTGCCGCAGCACAGCTGAGCAAGGCCTTTGCGTCCGCGTACCACGGCGGGTTGAACGCGTGTCCTGCGCCGGGGTACTACCCGACGCGAACGACCGACATCGATGCAAAGAACGCGTACCCGACGGCCATGGCACTCGTGCCTGATCTGGATTGGGAAACCGGTGCTATCCGCGACGTCGTCCACGAACGGGTTCTGAGTGCCCATGACGTGCCGGAGCCGACCACGTCCTTCGTGGGATTCGTCTCGTTCGAGTTCCCTCGCCATGTTTCCTACCCAACGCTTCCCATCGTGGCCGACGGAACTCTCACCTATCCGCGCTCAAGCGAGGGAACCGCGGGGACGTGGGTCTGCGGGCCTGAACTCTGGCTCGCGCTCCGGCTTGGCGCGAAGGTGTTCTGTCAGATCGGTTTCGCTGGGCGACCTGCTCACCGTGCTGATGGCTCGCTGAGCCTGTCGCTTCGTCATGGCGTGAAACAGCTAATCGAGGACCGCACGACTGCGAAACGACTCTTCGGAAAGGGATCGCTTGAGGAAGAGACGTTGAAGACGGGCGTATGCACGATCTATGGGAAGACCGCTCAAGACGTAGCTGAACAGCGCTCGTGGGATGCCCATAAGCAGGAGATGGACAACGTCGGTGGCTCCGCGATTTCCAGCCCCTCGCACGCGGCAACCACGACAAGCCTCGTGCGCGCTCAGCTCCTGGCGACGATGAATCAGATCACCGAACGAGGCGGTCAGGTCTTCTCAGTCACGACTGACGGATTCATCACAGACTGGTCGTCGACCGACGTTGAGAATCTTGATCTCTACGGTCTAGCGGCACATCTGCGCGAAGCTCGCAAGGCGCTCACCGGGGACGCAACCATCTGGGAAGCCAAGCATGAACAAGACGATCTGGTAAATTTCACCACTCGCGGGAATGTGTCACTCCGCTCCGACGGCGTGTGCGCTCACAACGGCTTGAAGCCCTCCGAGGGAATCGAGGCTGACAGCTTCGAGGATCGCGAAGAGCTCTTGGTCAACGTGGTCACTCGTGAAGGTCGAGTCGAGAACGCCTACCGTCGTTTCCCTAGCTTCCAAGAGCTCTCTAGGAGGGAAGGACGCAAGGACTTCATCCCGTCGGTTGTCGAACGCGCAGTCAGCATGGACTTCGACCTCAAGCGCCGCCCACTGATGGCATCAATGTCCGGTGAATACGTTCCGATCCCAGACGGATCGAAGCACGAGATGGCGACCTTCGAGACAGCTCCGTGGGACACGATCGAAGAGTGCTTACGTGCGCGAGCGATCGCTCGTGAGATCGCGAAAACCGGATGTCTGAGGACCGTCGACGAGTGGAAAAACTGGCACATTCGATTCGCCCACGGGAAGGGGCACCGCATCGTCACTCCTCGTCGCGCCGTGCTGATGTCAATCGTGATGGCTCACCGCCAGGGAGTCGTCACCATCCCGACGCTGGCAGATCGCGATCTCAGTCTTTTCAATCGTCTCGACTGGATCGCCCAGTGGGGTCTCGGCACCGTCAGTGAGGGCGACTGGAAGAACGCTCGTCGTCCCGAACGAGCGTCTCAGATGCTGCCTCTCTCGGAACTCGAGCCGTGGCTCTCGCGCATGCTGTCCGCGGCTCCTGGCACGTCGCCTCTCGAGCGATCGGGAGGTGCGTTGTGACGATTCGTCGACACAGTTGCCGTCTTCCCCGCGTAGCGGCCCCCGGAGGGCACCAGAAGCTTCTGACGAGCGAAGCGTGCTCAGAAGTGTATGGGGCTACACCTTCTTCTGACGAGAAGGTGTAGCCCACCCTCCAAAGGAAGCACAGGGGTGGTGTTCGGATGAGCGACAGGAGAAGCCCCTCGGGAGAGCCGCCGGAGGCTCCGTGGCCTGTTGCGTCGAGGACGGAACAGGCCACGGAAGAAGTCGAGAGGGGTGAAGCATGAGCTACACCATGACCTACGACGTGTCCCACAAGGTGGGGCGCGGCGGTCACGCGAAGACCTTCTTCAGGCACATCGCGCGAGATGTTGACAGGAGAGCCGGCTTCGCCTTCCCTCAGGCCAACCTCAACATCGTGGCCGACCGGACAATGCTCAATAGCACCTTCGTGAACGATGGCATGGGTGGCTACCGGCGCCCCCAGTCGGTCGACGGACGGCCGCCGAGCGACGAGCTCGATGACTACCTTCAGCAGCGTCTAAGCACGGTCACGCGTGCGCTGCGGAAGGATGCCGTGCTCATCCGAGGTGTGGTGCTCCAGCTCGATCCGAAGTGGTTCGAGCAATACAACCCTGACTGGCGTGAGAGCGGGCTGAATCGACAGGCAGCCCAGTACACACGCGCCGCCGTGGATTGGGTGCGCCGCGAGTTCGGTGAAGAGAACATCATCGGTATGTCGATGCACCTAGATGAGGTCAATCCGGGGCTGCACGTCATGATTACCCCCATCACATCCGATGGACGGCTCGCTCAGAAGGAATTCTTCAAGGGGCCAGCGGACCTCAGACGGCAGCACCGGGAAGTCCGGGACGCCGTGGCCGCTGCGGGCTACGACGTCGAGTATCGGGTTACCGAACGATCACGCGAGCACCTCAGCAGCAGTGAGTTCCAAGCGAAGGCGGACCGGCTACGTGATGCAACGAGTGCGCTCGAGTTCGAGCTCGACGTGAGCTTGCAGAGAAACAAGAGCCTCGCTAAGCGCTCCACCGCGCTCGATGGGCGAGAGAAGGAGCTCGCGGAACGCGAGACGCACGCCGCCGAGCGCCAACGGGAGGCTGCTGCCGCGCAAGCTATCGCGGCGGATGAAGCTGCGGCGGCGAGAACCTCATCATTGCGCGCTCGCGAGGCGCACCTGGCGGCAGAACGTGCTCGCGAAGAAGCTGCGGCCGAGCGCGCGCGCCTAGCGTTGAACAATCAGCGTCTCGATAACCTCCCACCGTTTTTCGAGCGCTGGCTGGACAAGACGACCGTCGGTGGTCAGCCGATTCGAAAACGGTTCGAAGCGGATCGGGTCAAGATGCGTAGCGAGATCAAAGCCAAGCTCGGTCCAGCTTCGACTCACGTCGCCAAGCCGAGAGACGCGCTCGAACTCTGAAACTCGCGAGGAGGAGGTGCAGCCGAGTGCGACTGCACCTCCTCTACGTCCCCGGTGGCTTCTACGCTGGCCGTATGACCGCTGATGAATCTCGATCGAAAGCTAGCGCACGCTTTCAGCCTCGGCCATCCGCCGACGCGATGCACGCACTCGAAGACGCGATCTCGCGCCTCAACGCGGACGGTGACTACATCGCGCGCGTGTTGACCGGGTCGCTCCTTGCCGCACGCCCGTTGTTGGATGAGCCGTCTCTGTCCCCGGAAGAGGCCGAGTACCTGATCGCATCCGGTGACTTCACTCCTGAAGAGTTCGACGACATCGCCACACGGGTCCGTCGCGGTGAGTTGGAAGCCGATGTCGCGAACACCCTCGTAGCGAACGTTCACAGCAGCATGTCGGACGATGCTGTTCGAGGATTCTTGGATCTCAGCGACCAAGAACTCGACGACCTCGTAGCCGCGAAGAGACTCTACGCCGTCCATATTGCGGGTCAGCGTCGCTTCCCTTCATGGCAGTTCAGCCTCTCGTCTCCCGGCAAACTCTTGCCGCACCTGACCGAGATCATCGCTCTCCTCGTAGACAAGCACTGGATCTCCGCATCTGGGCTGATGTCGACGCCTCAATCAACGATGATCGTCGAAGGTAAGCACACGCCAGTCGAATGGTTCCGTGCCGGTGGAGGGATTGACGCGCTCGAAGAGATCCTCGAGGCACAGCGGTGGCGCTGATGTATCGGACTGCGCGTTGAGACGCCGGCGCGAACGCTGACCAAGTCCTGCGCCGACGCACCCTGGTGCTCTCCCCGTGGTCACCTCGCACCGTCAGCTCGTACGGTGTGGGTCGAGCTTGAGACATGTCGTGACGGCACGTTCGACGTGGTCGGTAGCGCCTCTCCTCCGGAGCCTTCACCGAGGCTTACACAGAGTTAGCTAAGACCAGAGCCTGACGGAGTCCAGGGTGCGTGCGGAGTGCGCAACGGAAAGGCTTTGAGTCGCTGCTATCAGGCGGTCAAGAGCTGAACGAACTCGTTCGAATCCGGGGGCAGTCGGTACCCACGTAGCGTAGTTGTCCCGATCCACTAACCCATTGAATGGCGGGAGGACGGCAAGCCGGATAAAAGTGTCGTCGTAAATGATGCTCCCGAAGATGCGCGTGAATCGCGGGCCGGATTCCCACATAGGGATCTGATTTGATAGAAGAACCTCTTCTGGTGTGATGCGGTCTCGATGCAGATAGAGGATCACCTGCCCCCACTTATCGGCGGCGGACCCGAGAAGTGCGTCTCTAGCGATCAGCGTTGATGCGTATGCCTCGACCATGTCCGCGGTTGATGCGTTGCGCAGAGCGGACAGGGAGACACGCTCTCCTAATGACATCCGCGACGTAGTTCGAACATGGCCGCGCTCTCCAGAGGATGGGCGTGGGCGAGCGGAAACCGTATACCCCGCGCTGATGCCGAGGAATTCGCGCTTCGAGCTCGCGTAGGCCCGCGCTCGGTCAAAGGCAGCAAAGTTGAACCACTCGGTATGCCCAGCGATATCCGAGGGCATCCTGAATCGCGAGTCGGATAACTCGCGGTGGAGCGTCTCCTCAGTCCACTTGGCGCGGACCTCACCACTGATGTCGAATACGAGCGACTCCGCAAAATCGGTCTGAGCACGAGGCTGGATCGCGGCCCAGCGCAACAGGGGATTCGTCGCGATGCCAACCTTGAACCGCTCATGCGAGGCGTGCACCAGGAAGTAGAGGTGCTGATTCCGAGCCATGCAGTGCACCATACCGCCGTCGGGAACTAGCTGGAAGGCCGCCGGGAGCCTGAAGGCACACGCGAACAGAGACTCGGTACGCGGCCACGATCACGGCCGGGATGGCCGGGGATCTCCGCCACGCAAACTGCTGCGTCGACAGCTGTCGATCACCCAGCGCCTCGCTCTCCGAGAGAGTCAGTACGTCGAAGCTAGCTTCACCTGTTGGTCC
>NZ_JAGGPD010000119.1 GCF_018613995.1 Microbacterium sp. ISL-103
CGAGCAGCAGGCGCGCGGCGACCGCGGCGATAGTCACCTTGCCGAGAGGGGTGACGAAGATCAGCAGGCCGACGATGATCGTCCACACCGGAACGTCCGGCAGGAATTCGAAGCCCGGAGTCAGTCGCAGGATCCAGCTCGCGGTGAGCAGGAACAGCAGCCATCGGATGCCGGTGAACACGAACAGCGGAAGGCCCGCGATCGTCTGCACCCACTGCATCCGCCGAGGAGTCGGGACGGGCTGGCTGAAGACGCGTTCTTCGGCGTCCTCATCGTCGGCCTCGTCGTCGACGGCATTCGACATCTGTCGCAGGCGCGGAAGGTCGTAGACATCGGTCATCGTGAACTCGGGCGCGCGAGTGCGCAGGCGAGAGACCAGCTGCGCGGCCGCGAGCGAGCCGCCGCCGAGCTGGAAGAAGTCGGCGTCCTCGTCGCCCGGGCGCACGCCCAACACCGCGAACCACTGCTCTGCGAGCCAGGCTGCCGTGCCCGACAGGGACGAGTCGTTCGCATCGCCGGAATCGAGTGGCCAGGGGAGCGCCGCCTTGTCGACCTTCCCGGACGTGCGGACGGGCAGATCGTCGACGGTCGCGAGCAACGGGATCAGCGGCGCGGGAAGAGTCTCCGAGAGTTCGCCGCGCGCGACCTGCCGGTCGAAGCCCTCGTCGGGCACAACGTAGCCGACGAGTATGGGCATGCCCGTCTCGGTCTTCTGTACGACCACGGTGGCCGCCGAGACCGAGGTCAGCGCCTGCAACGCCGCTTCGACCTCGCCGAGCTCGATACGCCGGCCGCCGATCTTGACCTGATCATCGGCGCGCCCCTGGAAGATCAGCCCCTCGGGCTCGACGCGCACGACGTCGCCGGAGCGGTACGCCCGGTCCCATCCGAGGGTGGGCATCGGCGCGTACTTCTCGGCGTCCTTCGCGGGGTCGAGGTAGCGAGCGAGTCCGACGCCGCCGATGATCAGCTCGCCGGTCTCGCCCTCGGCGACGCGCTGCCCGTCCGGGTCGACCACGGCGAGCGACCACCCGTCGAGCGGAAGGCCGATGCGCACGGGACCCGTGCCGTCCATCAGTGACGCGCAGGCGACGACCGTGGCCTCGGTCGGGCCATAGGTGTTCCACACCTCGCGTCCGTCGGACGCCAATCGGGCGACCAGCTCGGGTGGGCAGGCCTCGCCGCCGAAGATCAGCAGGCGCACGTTCTCGATCGCATCCTGCGGCCAGAGCGCGGCGAGCGTGGGCACCGTCGACACGACGGTGATCCCGTGGCCGAGCAGCCAGGGGCCGAGGTCTTCTCCCGAGCGCACGAGCGCTCGCGGTGCGGGCACCAGGCAGGCGCCGTGACCCCACGCCAGCCACATCTCCTCGCACGACGCGTCGAAGGCGACCGAGAGTCCCGCGAGCACGCGATCGCCGGGGCCCAATGGCGCGGCCTGCAGGAACAGACGCGCCTCGGCGTCGACGAAGGCGGCGGCCGAGCGGTGCGAGACGGCGACGCCCTTGGGCACCCCGGTCGAGCCGGACGTGAAGATGACCCACGCGTCGTCCTCGGTCGTCGGAGGTGCGACGACCGGGATCGCCGAGGTGCTGGGATGCGGTGACTCGCTGCCGAAGAGACCGGCCGCATCGGCGGCGCCGGTGGGCAGGTAGCCGGCGTCGGTGATCGTGCCGGCGATGCGCGCCTCGCGGAACACGAGGTCTGCGCGCTCCTGAGGATCGTCGGCGTCGACGGGCACGTACGCTGCACCGGCCGCCATGGTTCCGAGGATGGCGATGTACAGCTCGCGGCGACCGGATGTCATCCGGATGCCGACGCGGTCGCCGTGGCGCACTCCTCGCTCGTGCAGCAGGGCGGCCGTGCGCCAGACGTGCGCGAGCAGTTCGGCATAGCTGAGCGCCCCGTCGGCGTCTTCGATGGCCGATGCGTCGGGATATCGCTGGGTCGTGTCGCGGAGGATGTCGATCAGGGTGCGGGGAGCAGGCGCATCGGCACCCCGATCGAGGGCCTCCTGCACGTCAGCGCGCAAGGAGGTCGAGCAGAGCGGCCTTCGTCAGGCGTGAGTACCCGGTGCGGCCTTCGGCGCGGGCGCGGGCGCGGAGTTCGACGAGCGTCAGCGCACTCAGCCCGGATGAGGCGACCGGTGCCGGGGCGGGGGCCGGTGTCACTGCGGGTGCAGATGTCGGCGTCGTGACCGTGACCTTCGGCTCGATCGTCGGAGCCGAGAGCACAGGCTTCGATGCAGTGGGCGTCTTCGCCGCGGGCTGGAGGGCGGCCGTGAACGAGGCTGCATCCTTCGCCTTCGGCGCTGCTTTCTTCGCAGCTGCCTTCTTCTCGTCTGCCTTGTGCTCGGCCGCTTTCCTGTCGGCCTTCTTCTGGTCCTTCTTCGCGGCGGACTTCTTCTCGGCCGCCTTCTTCTCGGCCTCGAGGCGCGCGGTGGCCTCCTGAAGACGCTCGGTCGCGGCGGTCGCCGACTTCGCGACCTTCTTCGGCCGGTCCGCGACCTTCTTCTTCGAGACCTTCGTCGCGTCCTTCGCTTCCTCGACGAGAGGCTTGAGCTTCTTGGCGGATTTCTTGGGAAGCGACTTCAACAGCTTCTTCGCGTCCTTCGCCGCATCCTTGGCCGCGTCGAGAGCGGCCTCTGCGTTGCGCTGAGCGGGGGTCTTCTTTGCCATGATCGTTCTCCTCTGCGTCCGGAGCGCGTGCGCTCGGGCATTCGGCACAGAGGATACTCACGCAAGGTGAACAATCAGTGCCGCATCGCCTCGGAAGGATGTCACATGAGGTCATACTTGCAACACAAACGTGATCCGCAGATGGCGGCTGGCGGCACGTTCGGCCCGGTGGCTCATGTTTAGATGTTCTCCATACCCGCCCGTGGGAATCACCCCTCGTCTTTCAGGAGCTGACATGCAGCGTCGCAACATCATCGCCGGGATCGCGCCCGCCGCGACCGCAACCCTCGCCCTCGCCGGATGCGCGACCGGCACGAGCGACGCGGGATCGGGCGAGCCTGCGGCCGGCGACGAGTACGACCTCATCGAGGCGGGCACCCTGACGGTCTGCTCCGACATCCCCTACGCACCGTTCGAGTTCGAGGGCGGCGACAACGGCACGG
>NZ_JAGGPD010000120.1 GCF_018613995.1 Microbacterium sp. ISL-103
CCACGGCACTCGACGTGCGGATGACGGCGGAGGAGACAGCCGGTTCGGTCGACAATCTGCTGCGGGTGAGTTCCGGGGAGGCGCTGCTCGGCTTCGCTCAGGGGGATGCCGCCGCGGATGCGGTCGCGGGGGAGGGCGCCTTCGACGAGCCGTTGCCGGTTCAGGCAGTCGCGAGGCTCTACGACGAGTACCTCCACATCGTGGTCCGCGCGGATTCGGAGATCGAGACGGTCGCCGATCTGGCCGGGCGCACCGTGTCGCTCGGAGCGGAGAACTCCGGTGTCAACGTCATCGCCGCGCGCGTGCTGGACGCGGCCGATGTCGATGTCGCCTCCATCACCGACCCGCAGCTCGACCTGGGCGAGTCGATCAGAGCGCTGGAGTCGGCAGAGATCGACGGTTTCTTCTGGGTGGGCGGCATCCCGACGCCCGGTATCGCCGCACTCGCCGAGACCACTCCGGTGCGACTGCTCTCGATCGAGCAGAGCTGGGTGAACGCGGTCAATTCGCGGTACTCGGACGCCTACCGCCCCTCGGACTTCCCGGTCGGCCTCTACGGGCTCGACGAGTCGGAGCCCACGATGGCCGTTCCGAACTACCTGATCGCCGCAGCCGGCACTCCTGACGACGTGGTGCGAGACATTCTGGCCGGTCTGTTCGACGCGCGCACCCGCATCGCGCAGCACGTGCCGGCGGCGGCATTGCTCGACCGCCGGCAGGCGATCTTCACGGGGCCGGTCGAACTGCACCCCGGTGCGATGGCGTACTACCGAGCCGAGCGGGACTGAGGCCTCAAGAAATCCTCAAGAAGTACTCGCTCGTGCATCCGACCATGTCAACCTGGTGACCGATCGCGCTCGATTCGACGGAGAATTCAGATGCCAGAGAGCCCACGCCATTCATGCAGGCGCGGGCTCGGTCTCTCCCCCGAAGAGTCTCGTGATCGCATCCGATCGGAGGCTTGCCGTCTCGTTCTGCCGGGGGGACGAACGCGACGGCAGGGACGCCCCCACGGCTCGCGGGGGCGAGCCGTGGGGCACTCCGCCGCTGGGGCGGAATCACCCCTGCCGCGTGGTTACGAACGTGTAAATGTCGACGGCTCGATGTGGAGCCGAGTGATCGACCTGGCTAGTTTGGAGAAATGATGACCACTGGTAAGCCCCTCGTCGTTGTCGACAACGTCCAGAAGCACTATGGCGACTTCCAGGCGCTCACCGATATCGACCTCACGGTGAACGCCGGAGAGGTGGTCGTGGTGATCGGCCCCTCGGGCTCGGGCAAGTCGACGCTGTGCCGCACGATCAACCGTCTCGAGACGATCACGAGCGGCTCGATCAGCATCGACGGCAAGGCGCTGCCCGCCGAGGGCAAGGGACTCGCGAACCTGCGAGCCGACGTCGGCATGGTGTTCCAGTCATTCAACCTCTTCGCCCACCTGACGATCCTCGAGAACGTCACACTCGGCCCGATCAAGGTCCGCGGTATGAAGAAGGCGGATGCCGAGAAGGAGGCCATGATGCTCCTCGACCGCGTCGGCGTCGCCCAGCAGGCCACCAAGCTTCCCGCTCAGCTCTCCGGAGGGCAGCAGCAGCGTGTCGCCATCGCGCGAGCGCTCGCCATGCAGCCGAAGGTGATGCTCTTCGACGAGCCCACCAGCGCCCTCGACCCCGAGATGATCAACGAGGTCCTCGATGTCATGGTGGAGCTCGCCCGCGACGGCATGACGATGATCGTCGTGACGCACGAGATGGGCTTCGCACGCAAGGCCGCGAACCGCGTCGTGTTCATGGCCGACGGTCGGATCGTCGAAGAGGCGACGCCGGAGGAGTTCTTCACGAACCCGAAGAGCGATCGTGCGAAGGACTTCCTCTCGAAGCTCCTCACGCACTGATCGAGACCCACAGACCCTGCACACACAGCACACGAAGGAGACGCACATGCGACGCACACGGACACTGGCAGGAATCGGGATCGCGGCAGTAGCGCTGCTCGCGCTCACCGCCTGCAACAGCGGCAGCCCGTCCAGCCCCGGCGCGGGCACCGGAGGAGAAGAGGGCGAGGACTCCACCTGGTTCGAGGTCGCCGACGACGTCCAGCTCGAAGGCAGCCCGACGTTCGACGCCATCCAGGAGCGCGACAAGGTCGTCATCGGCGTCAAGNNCACCACCAACGAGCGCACCGGCTTCGACGTCGACATCGCCCGCTGGATCGCCGCCTCGCTCGGCTACGACGAGGACAAGATCGAGTTCAAGGCGATCGCCTCGGCGAACCGCGAGCAGGCGCTGGTCAACGGCGACATCGACTACTACGTCGGCACGTACTCGATCACCGACAAGCGCAAGGAGCAGATCACCTTCGCCGGCCCGTACTTCATCACGGGTCAGGGCCTGCTGGTGGGCACCGACAGCGACATCGAGAGCGAAGCCGATCTGAACGCCGACACGACGGTCTGCTCGGCGACCGGATCGACCCCGATCCAGAACATCCGCGACAACTACCCCGAGGTTCCGACCAAGGAGTTCGACCTGTACTCGGCATGCGTCGAGGCGCTGCTCTCGGGTGAGGTCCAGGCGGTCACGACCGACCAGGCCATCCTGATCGGCTACGCCGCTCAGGACCCCGACAACCTCAAGGTCGTCGGAGAGCCGTTCACGGAGGAGCGCTACGGAGTCGGCCTCGCGAAGGACGACACCGCTCTGCAGGAGCACATCAACACGCTCTTCACCGACGGTGGCGACATCTGGCAGGCGATCTTCGACAAGAACCGCGGCTCGTCGGGCATCGAAGTCAGCCAGCCCGCAGTCGACTGATCGATCCGAGGGGGCGGCCCATCTGAGCCGCACCCTCCTCACACTCAAGAAGGGGAGGCGGCGTGGACGTCATCTTCGGCAACACCGACCTCTGGGGCAGAGCGCTCGGGAACACCCTGACGATCTTCCTCGGCGGCGCCGTGCTCGCGCTCGTGATCGGCCTGATCGTCGGTGCGATGCGGGTGTCACCCATCCCGATCGCGCGCGGCGTGGGGACGGTCTACGTCAACCTGATCCGCAACACCCCGCTGACCCTGGTCTTCTTCTTCTTCATCTTCGGCTACCCGCAGCTCGGACTGCCGAAGCTCAGCACGACCATCCTCGCGATCCTCGCGATCGGCATCTACACCGCCACCTATGTCGCCGAGGTTCTCCGCGCCGGCATCAACACCGTCCCGGTGGGGCAGGCAGAGGCGGCTCGTGCGATCGGTCTGCCGTTCGGGCAGGTGATGACCCTCGTCGTCCTTCCGCAGGCCTTCCGCTCGGTGGTTCCTCCCATGATGAGCGTGTTCATCGCGCTGCTGAAGAACACGACGGTGGCCGCCGGCTTCTCGGTGCTCGACCTCGGCGCGATCCGCTCGTACCTCAGCGAGCGCGGTGAGAACGCACTCGTCGTCCTGCTCTGGGTGGCTGTGATCTTCGTGGCCCTCGTGCTGCTCCTCAGCTGGCTCCAGCGATATCTCGAGAACAAGTGGAGGATCGCGCGATGACTTCCGTCCTGTACGACGTCCCCGGCCCCAAGGCCATCCTCCGCAACAGGTTCCTCGGGGTCGCCACCGTGATCGTCGTGCTCCTGCTGCTCGGCTTCATCGGCTACCGGTTCTACGTCAGCGGCCAGTTCGACGCGTCGCGGTGGTACGTGTTCTCGTTCAGCGCCGTGTGGACGCAGATCTTCGGAGCACTCGGGCGCACGCTCGCGGCCTTCGCTCTCGCGGGCATCCTGAGCCTCGCGCTCGGATTCGTGCTCGCGATCGGGCGGCTGTCCGATCACGCGTGGGTGCGGGTGCCGGTGACCGTGGTCACCGAGATCTTCCGAGCGGTGCCGGTGCTCGTCCTGATGATGCTGCTCTACTACGGCCTTCCCGTGGTGGGCGTGAAGATGGACCCGTACTGGGCCGTCGTGCTCGCTCTCATGGCCTACAACGGATCTGTGCTCGCCGAGGTCATCCGCGCCGGCGTCGAGTCGCTCCCGCGGGGTCAGAGGGAAGCCGGCTACGCGATCGGTCTGCGCAAGAGCGGCGTCATGCGCCTCATCCTGCTGCCTCAGGCGATCCGAGCGATGCTCCCGGTCATCGTCGCCCAGCTCGTGGTGACGCTCAAGGACACCGCACTCGGCTTCATCATCACGTACCCCGAGCTGCTGTACTTCGCGAAGCAGCTCACGTCGCAGCAGGGCCGTCCGGTGCTGCAGTCCGCCTTCGTCATCGGCGGCATCTACATCATCATGTGCCTGATCCTCTCGGGCATCGCGCGCTGGGTCGAGATCAAGACGCGGCGCTCGCCCAAGGTCCAGGCGATCCACGCCGCGGGCAACGTCGCAGCCGACGACGAGTCGACGATGACGCAGGTGATCGCGATGCAGAAGGGCGCGGGCAAGTTCGACCAGGGCGGCGGACCGGGCACGATCTGACGGTCTACCGGCGCAGGGCGACCGCCTCGCGCCGGTAGACTCCTGTCTCGTGTCTGAGTCTCCCGAAATCACCCCGGAAGCGGTCGAAGCCGCCGTCGCGGCCGCACTCGAAGCGATCACCACGGCCGCCGATACCACCGAGCTGAAGGCGGCCCGTGCCGCCCACGTCGCCGATGGATCTCCGCTCGCCGTCTTGAACGCGTCGATGCGCCAGGTCGCCCCCGAGAACAAGGCCGCATTCGGCAAGCTCGTCGGCCAGGGCCGCGGTCAGGTCACCAAGGCGCTCTCCGCCAAGGAGGCCGAGCTCGCCGCGGCAGAGGTGGCAGCACGCCTCGAGTCCGAGCGGGTCGACATCACCGCCGTGCCCTCGCGGACGCGGGTCGGTGCACGGCATCCGCTGACTCTGCTCAGCGAGCAGATCTCGGACATCTTCGTCGGCATGGGCTGGGAGATCGCAGAGGGGCCCGAGCTCGAGCACGAGTGGTTCAACTTCGACGCCCTGAACTTCGACGTCGATCACCCCGCCCGCCAGGAGCAGGACACCTTCTACGTCGACCCCGCGTCGCGTCACCTCGTCATGCGCACGCACACGAGCCCCGTGCAGGTGCGGTCGATGCTCGACCGCGACGTGCCGATCTATGTGCTGTGCCCCGGTCGTGTGTACCGCACCGATGAGTTCGACGCGACCCATCTGCCGGTGTTCACCCAGTTCGAGGGTCTGGTCGTCGACAAGGGCATCTCGATGGCGCACCTGAAGGGCACGCTCGACCACGTCGCGCGTCAGCTCTTCGGCCCGGAGGCCAAGACGCGCTTCCGCACGAACTTCTTCCCCTTCACCGAGCCGTCCGCCGAGCTCGATCTGTGGCACCCGACCTTCAAGGGCGGTGCGCGCTGGATCGAGTGGGGCGGCTGCGGCATGGTCAACCCGAACGTGCTCCGTGCGGCTGGGATCGACCCCGACGTGTACAGCGGCTTCGCGTTCGGCATGGGCGTCGAGCGAGGACTCATGTTCCGCAGCGATGTGCAGGACATGCGCGACATGGCAGAGGGCGATGTCCGATTCAGCGAGCAGTACGGGATGGTGGTGTGATGCGCGTCCCGCTTTCGTGGCTGCGTGAGTACGTCGATCTGGCAGCGGATGCCACGCCGGAGGACGTTCTCGCGGCGATGGTGACCGTCGGCTTCGAAGAGGAGGACATCCACCGCTTCGAGATCTCGGGTCCTGTCGTCGTCGGACAGGTCGTCTCTCTCGAGGGCGAGCCCCAGTCGAACGGCAAGACGATCAACTGGTGCCAGGTCGATGTCGGTGAGGCGAACGGCGGCATCCGCGGCATCGTCTGCGGCGCGCACAACTTCGTCGCCGGTGACAAGGTCGTCGTGACCCTGCCCGGCGCCGTGCTGCCAGGGCCGTTCCCGATCGCCGCGCGCAAGACCTACGGTCACGTGTCCGACGGCATGATCGCCTCGGCACGAGAGCTCGGCCTGGGCGACGAGCACAACGGCATCCTGGTGCTGGCTGACCTGGGCATCGATGCTCCAGTGGGCACCGACGCGATCAGCCTGCTCGGCCTCGACGACGTCGCGGTCGAGATCAACGTCACGCCCGACCGCGGATACGCGTTCTCCCTCCGCGGCGTCGCCCGCGAGTACTCGCACGCCACCGGCGCGACATTCCGCGACCCGGCCGAGCGCGACTTCGCCGAGCTGCAGCCCGGCTCCGGCCACACGGCGGTCGTCGATGACGCCGCCCCCGTGCGTGGCCGCGTCGGTGCGAGCGAGTTCGTCACGCGCGTCGTGCGCGACGTCGACCCCTCACGCCCGACGCCGCCATGGATGATCGCGCGCCTGTCGCTCGCCGGCATGCGCTCGCTCGGCATCCTGATCGACATCACCAACTACGTGATGCTCGAGCTCGGTCAGCCGCTGCACGGGTACGACCTCGACAAGCTCGCGGGCGGGATCACCGTGCGCCGCGCGAGCGCCGGCGAGAAGATGAAGACCCTCGACGGCCAGGAGCGGGCGCTGCACGTCGAAGACCTTCTCATCACCGATGAATCCGGACCCATCGGGCCCGCGGGTGTGATGGGCGGCGGCACCCCCGAGA
>NZ_JAGGPD010000002.1 GCF_018613995.1 Microbacterium sp. ISL-103
GAAGAGCCTGCGCGCCGATCTCGCCACCGCTGAGAAAGACGACCGCGCCGCATCCAAGTCCCGCCCGCGCACCGCGAGCGACGACGAGCGAATCGTCAGCCGCGAAGAGCTGCATCGAGCGGATGCCCTCATCAACGCCTTCCGCGCACGGGTGCGCACCGACCTGCGCACGCACGTCGCGAAGGGCGGGCAGCTGCCGACATCCGTCGTCTCGCAGTTGGAGGACGGACTGGATGCCGCAGCACGAGGCATCACCACCGCCCTGGCGTCACTCAGCCGCTGACACCTGCAAGACGCTCGAAGCCCCTCCCGTCACTCGACGAGAGGGGCTTCGGCCGTTCGGATGGCTGGCATCAGCGAGGGGATGCCGCGACCTACTCGGTCCAGATCTCGGGCTGCTCGTCGGGCACGGGCTCCTGCAGCGGGACCACCAGCAGCGGACGATGCTGACGGTGCGCGAGGCGCGCGGCGACCGACCCCGTGAAGAACTCGCGGATTGACTCGCCGATGCCGCGCTTGCGTGTGCCGACGACGATGAGCTGCGCATCGACCTTCTTCGCGAGCTGCTTGATCGCGAGCGCGGGGTCGCCGACCAGCTGGCGGGCTGTCCAGGTCAGACCCGTGCCGTCGAGTGCTCTGGCGGCCTCGGCCTGCACGGCTTCGAATTCGGCGGTGCCGGCGTCGAAGTTGATGTCGATGGGCGCCGAGTGCACGTAGCCGTCCGGATCCTCGTACGTGACGAATCTCGTGACATCGACGTGGGCGACCACGAGCGGCACGCGCAGGAGCCGAGCGAATCTCGCAGCCTCTTCGATCACCCGTGCGGGCTGGCCCGGCTGCATCCCGACGATCACCGCCTTCTGCAGTGTCGCGTTCTGCGCGGCCTCGTCGGAGGGCGTCGAGGTGTTGTCGGTCATGAGGATCGCTCCCTTCACCAGCGGCGAACGGGCCAGTGCGGTCTGGCCGCGTGCTATTCTGAATGCTACTCTTACCGGCCCTCAGCCGGTGTCGTGAATGACTCGGGCCAGTCGTTGCCCGCAGCTTAACTCGTGAGGGGGTCTCAGGCATGGGCCGTGGCCGTCAAAAGGCGAAACACACCAAGATCGCCCGCGAACTGAAGTCGTTCAGTCCGTCGGTGAACTACTCGGCGCTCGAGCGCGAGCTCGCGCACCCGAGCGACTCTGAAGACGCATACGTCGACAAGTGGGCCGACGAGTATGCAGACGAAGACGAGGACGAACTCGAAAAGGCCTGACCGCCTCTTCAGCCGTCATCGAATCCCCCGTGTGCTGCACGGGGGTTTCGTCGTACCCGGATTCCTGGCACGCGTCGTCGATCACGCCCTGCCGATCACAGTCGCGCGCCGCGAAGCCTGAGAGAATCTCCCCATGCCTCGCGTCGTCTGCCTCTTCCGTCATCCGATCAAGGGCTTCACCGCCGAGGCGGTCGACTCCCTCACCGTGCAGGACGACGGGCGTATCGCGGGCGACCGCGTGCTGGCGTTCCGCTTCGCCGATGCCACGACCCCTGAGCACCGGGACGGACTCGATCACTGGCCGAAGGCCAAGGGCCTCTCGCTGCAGGACTTCCCCGCTCTCGCAGCCCTGCGCACGAGCTACGACGACCTCACGCAGACCGTGCGGATCGAGCATGACGGATCGGTGCTCGTCGAGGCGGGCCTCGACGACGCCGGTCGCACTGCGCTGACGGATGCCGTGACCGACTTCGTGCTCGCCACCCCCGAGGGCCGCAAGCTGCGGCGTCCCGGTCGGCTCCCCCTCGTGCTGGTCGGCGACGGAGTGACGTCGCGCTTCCAGGACCGCGCGCGCGGCTACGTCTCGGTGCACACCCGCAGCAGCGTCGAAGTGCTGGGCGGGGCACTCGGACTCGGCATCGACGATCGGCGCTTCCGGTCGAACGTCGTGATCGACGACGCCGCCCCCTGGTCTGAGCTCGAGTGGGCGGGCGAGCTGCGCATCGGCGACGTCGCGTTCCGCACGGCGGGTCCGATCGTTCGGTGTCTCGCGACGCACGCGAACCCCGACACCGGGGTGCGCGACGCGAAGGTGCTCACCACGCTCACCAGCGCATTCGGTCAGGACGAGCCGACACTCGGTCGGCTTCTTCTGCCTGCCGAGTCACCTGTCGACGGGTCGACCCCATGGACCGGTGGCACCATCAGCGTCGGCGACGAGGTCGTCGCGCACTGATCACGCGGCAGCACTGACGGCGCCGCGGCACCGCGCCGCGGGCCGATGGGCACGTCACCACCGACCGTGTCGGCGCTCCCAGTCCTCTTCGATCGTGCGGCGACGGCCGGCGACCCACCCTGCGGGGATCACCGCGATGAGCACGCCCACGAGCAGCCACAGCGGGATCACCCAGCTGTCTGTCGCGTCGTGCAGCAGCCCGATGAGCAGCGGGAAGACGGCCGCCACGGCATAGCCGATGCTCTGCACGAACCCGCTGAGCGCGACGGCGCTCTCGGGCGTCCGAGCCCGGATGCTGAGCAGCACGAGCGCGAGGGGGAACGGCGCGGCCGCGAGCCCGAAGAACGCCACCCACAGCGCCAGGCCCACGGTCGGGAAGAACAGCATGCCCGAGAGGCCGACGAGACCGCACGAGACAGCGATGAAGAAGACCGGACGCGTGGCTTGGAACCGCACGATGAGGATGGGCACGAGCAGCGAGCACGGGAGCCCCATGATGCCGAACAGCGACAGCAGGAGTCCGGCGTTGGCGGGTGACACCCCACCGACATCGATCATGATCGTGGGCAGCCAGGCGAACGAGACGTAGGCGATCGTCGACGAGGCCGCGAACACGAGCGCGATCGACCACGCCATCGGCAGACGCCAGAACCGACCGAAGACACGGGGGCCCGCGGAGGTCGTGGCGATCGGACCGGTCGCCATCGATGCGGCATCGAACGGCTCGTGCCCCGTCTCGGCCGCGTCGGATGTCGAGGGCGTGCGAGAGGCACTCGGCGCTGCGGCGACGGCATCCGTCCGATGCGCGAGCAGCATCGCCACCCACGGCACCAGCGCGATCGCGGCGAACACGCCCCACAGCCCCAGCGACACCCGCCATCCGGCGGAGTCCGCGATCGGCACCGCGACCAGCGGCGGCACGAAGGTCGACACCGCCATGGTGGTCGAGTACACGGTCATCATCAGCCCGAGGCGATCGGGGAAGTACTTCTTGACCACCGGCGGCAGCAGCACGGTGCCCGACCCGACGCCGGCGAAGACCACGGCCGTCGCCGCGAGCAGCGAGGTCGAATCGACGGCGAGACTGCGCAGCAGCAGCCCCGCCGCGATCAGGGCGATGGCGGCCACAGCCACGCGTTCGAGCCCGAACCGACGCTCGAGCACGGGGGTGAGCAGGCCGAACAGCGCGAAGCACACCGGCGGCGCCGCGCCGATCAGGCCGACGACCACAGACGACACGGCGAAGTCCTCGGCGATGTGATCGATCACCGGCGACAGGGATGCCACGGCCGACCTCAGCGAGAAAGCGACCAGCACGATGCCGATCAGAGCGAGCGCACGACCCCGCCAGAGCGGCTGCGCACCCGCGGTCACGAGGTCTGCGACCCCTCCACCCAGGCGAGGTACTCGTCGGACACGGTGCCGGTGACGTACTTTCCGTCGAAGCAGCTCATGTCGAGATCACTGAGTACGGAGCCCTCGGTGATCGCGGCCTTGAGGTCGTCGACCTCCTGGTAGACCAGGTGATCGCAGCCCAGCTCGGCGGCGATCTCGGGGATCGTCCTGCCGTGTGCGATGAGCTCATGACGCGACGGCATGTTGATGCCGTAGACGTGCGGGTGCCGCACCGGCGGCGCCGCCGAGGCGAACGTGACCGAGGTGGCACCGGCATCCCGAGCCATCTGGATGATCTGCTTCGAGGTCGTGCCGCGCACGATCGAGTCGTCGATCAGCAGCACGTTCTTGCCCTGGAACTCGGTCGACATGGCGTTGAGCTTCTGTCGCACGCTCTTCTTGCGCACGGCCTGTCCGGGCATGATGAAGGTGCGGCCGACGTAGCGGTTCTTGTAGAAGCCCTCGCGGTACTCGATGCCCAGCTTGCGGGCGACCTCCATCGCGGCGGGCCGCGCGGAGTCGGGGATCGGCATGACGACGTCGATCTTGTCCATCGGCACGTGCTTGGCGATCGTGTCGGCGAGGCGGTCGCCCATGCGCAGACGCGACTCGTAGACCGAGATGCCGTTCATGACCGAGTCAGGGCGCGCGAGGTAGACGTACTCGAACGCGCACGGCGCGAGCGTGGCATCCGTCGCGCACTGCTTGCTGTGCAGCTCGCCCTCGGTCGTGATGAAGATCGCCTCGCCAGGCTCGACCTCGCGGACGACCTCGTAGTCGGCGTTCTCGAGCACGAGCGACTCGCTGGCCACGACCCACTCGTCGCGGCCTTCGGCCCCGGCGACGGTCGACGGACGGCGTCCGAGGATGAGGGGACGGATGCCGAACGGATCGCGGAAGGCGAGCAGGCCGTATCCGGCGATCACCGCGATGACGGCGTAGGCGCCCTCGATGCGCTCGTGCGTGCGCTCGACGGCCTCGAAGATGCGCTCGGCGTCGAGGTCGACCGTCGAGGTCGTGTTCTGCAGCTCACCCGCGAGCACGTTGAGCAGCAGCTCGGTGTCGCTCGACGAGTTGAGGTGACGGCGGTCGCGCTTGGCCATGTCGGCCGTAAGCTCACGCGTGTTGGTGAGGTTGCCGTTGTGGATGAGGATGATGCCGTAGGGCGCGTTCACGTAGAACGGCTGCATCTCCTCTTCGTTCGACGCGGTGCCCTTGGTCGCGTAGCGCACGTGACCGAGTCCGACGTTGCCGAGCAGAGCGCGCATGTCGCGAGTGCGGAACGCCTCGCGCACCATGCCCTGCGCCTTGGCGTTGTGCATGACGCCGTTCGCCTCAGCGGTGGCGATGCCCGTCGCATCCTGACCGCGGTGCTGCAGCAGCAGGAGTGCGTCGTAGATGTCCTGATTGACCGGGGCAGAGCCCACCATTCCGACGATGCCGCACATGGACTCTTACTTCGCTCCGTCCGCGTAGGCGCCGACCAGGCGCACCGCTCCACCGTCGACGCCCTTGGCGCCCTGTTCGAACTCTCCTGCCGGGCGCGCGCCGAAGCCCACGGTCCCGACCTGCCACGCGGGCATGCCCTCGGCGGCGAGGGCCGCGATCGCGGCATCCTTCTTGTCTGCGGAGATGACCGCGAGGAACCCGATACCGAGGTTCCAGGTGCCCTCGGCGGACTCGAGCGTGGAGCCGGCGATGTCGCTGAGCACGCGGAAGACCGGGCTCGGCGACCACGTGCTGCGGTCGACCTCGGCCCAGCTGCCCTGCGGAAGAACGCGTGCGAGGTTCGCTGCGATGCCGCCGCCGGTGACGTGGCTGAGCGAGTGGACCCCGCCTGCCCCCGCGGCGGCGCCGAGCTTCTCGATGAGACGCAGCAGCGGCAGCGTGTAGAGACGGGTCGGCTCGAGCAGAGCCTCGCCCCAGGTCTGGCCGAAGTCGGCGGCGTTGTCGCCGTAGCCGATGCCGGCGTTCGTGACGATGTGACGCACGAGCGAGTAGCCGTTGGAGTGCAGTCCGCTGGATTCGATGCCGAGCACGACGTCTCCGTCTTGCACGCGGTCGGCTCCGAGGATGCCGTCTGCCTCGACGACACCGGTCGCGGCCCCTGCCACGTCGTAGTCGCGCGGGCCGAGAAGACCGGGGTGCTCAGCGGTCTCGCCACCGATGAGCGCGGTGCCGGTGGCGGTGCACGCCTCGGCGATGCCGCGCACGATGTCGGCGATGCGCTGCGGGAAGACCTTGCCGCACGCGATGTAGTCGGTCATGAAGAGGGGCTTCGCGCCCACCACGACGATGTCGTCGACGACCATGCCGACCAGGTCTTGGCCGATCGTGTCGTGCTTGTCGATCGCCTGCGCGATGGCGACCTTGGTGCCGACGCCGTCGGTGCTGGTCGCGAGCAGCGGGCGACGGAAGTCACGCAGTGCGCTGGCGTCGAACAGGCCGGCGAATCCGCCGACACCGCCCAGCACTTCGGCGCCGTGCGTCGCGCGCACGGAAGACTTCATCAGCTCGACGGCGAGATCGCCTGCAGCGGTATCGACGCCGGCTTCGGAATAGGGATTGGTGGGGGAGGCAGCCACGCGTCCAGCCTACCGCGCGCCGAGCCCCCCCTCTCCCCGCCTCCGATCTCCTACGATGGGGCCATGGCCGACAAGCCGCAGTGGTTGATCCGCGAAGACGCGAGCGTTCCGGTGCTCGTCGCGCTCGCGCTGCGCCAGACGCTCGGCATCCGGGCCCCGGAAGACCTTCCGAGCCTGCGCGATCTGCCCGTGCGAGCGCCGGATGCCGTCGAGGTCACCCCCGAGCTCGAGACCCAGTGGCGGGACTACTGGGACATGACGGTGGAGCCTCGGGCGCATCCGTCGGGCGTTCCGCTCGAGCTGATCGAGGGCTTCGACACTCTCGTCGCGCTGCCGGCATCAGGAGCCGAGCAGCTGACCGACGCGATCGTGCCGCACGCGGCATCCGCAATGCACTTCGCCCGCGTCGCCCACGACCGCTATGTCTCATCGATCCGCAGTTCGATGGCGAGCCGGTCGGGCAACGGCACGATCGGCGGCGAGGCCTATCGCGCGTACGCGAGTGCGATCGCCGAATTCGAACGCGAGATCGGACGTCGCGCGCACTCGTTCGAGCTCAACGTTCAGGTGCTGCCGTTCTCGCAGCGGGGGATCTGGTGGATCGGCGCACTCACCGTGGCAGTGACCGACGGGCTGCGACGCGACGTCGTGTCGTTCGACGCGGCGATCCGGCCCATCATCGCCGAACTGGCGTGACAGCGCCCGGCGGAGTCAGTCGTTCGCGATGATCGTCTCGTGCTCGACCGTGACGACGTGGTCGTGGCGGCGCGCGACGCGCTCGAGGATGAGGGCGACGACGCTCGCGAGGGCGAAGCCGACAGGGACCGTCCACAGCAGCAGGAACCCGAACACCTGACCGGGCGGGTAGACGACGTTGGCAGCCTCGGAGGGCTCGTAGCTGCCCACCATCGTCAGGAGGCCGGCGGCGATGATTCCGAGCACGACGCCGATGGCCATGAACACGCCGAAGCGCGGCACGCGACGGACGGTCGCCTCGACCGTCTGGGAGGAATCGTGAGAGGACATGCGTCCATTCTCCCACCGTTGGCTGTGGGTCGCTCCCCCGGTCTGCGCAGCACACCGCCCTTCCCGCGTGCGCTGCGAGAAGGGCGGTGCTGTCGTGCCGGTCCGACCTCGGATCAGAGCTCGGAGGTGACCTCGGAGGTGACCTCGGTCGGCTGGCCCTTGTCGGTGCGGCGGCCGATCAGCACGCCACCCCCGGCGGCGAGCACGACGATCACCAGTCCGCCGACGATCCACGGCCACACCGGAGCACTCTCGGTGTCGGCGACGGCTGTGACGGATGCCGCGGCAGCCTGGCCCTCGGACTCAGCGGGCTCTTCGTCCTCCGGCGCCGCGACGCCGCAGTCGGCGGCGACGGGGATCACCGCGGTCACCGGATCGAGCTCCTCGCCCGCGGCGTAGGTGCCGAAGGCGGCGGACCCCGCCTCGGTGAGGGTGGTGGGAATCGCGTCGAGCGAGAGCATGCCGTCGGCGACGGCCGCGTCTCCGAGTGCGAACTCGGCGAGGCGCACGCCCTTCTGGTCGATGCTCTGGCCGTCTTGCGTGGTGCCGAGCACGTCGAACACGAGGTATCCCGTGTCTCCGGCGAGCTCGAGGCGAGCGTCGGCGAGCGTCGTGTTCAACGCACCCCCGTGGCCGGTGAAGGTGATGCTGCCGCCGAACGTGACGAGGCCGGTCAGGCTCTCGTCATCGAACGAGCCGGTGCCGTTCGCCCAGACATAGTTCGGGTATTCGTAGACGACGTCGGTGAGAGTCCAGCCGCCGGCGGCGATGCCCTCGATGTAGGTGCGGAACGACTCCTTGTAGCCCCATTCGAGCGTGGCGCCCTCGACCGTGCACGCCCCGATCGCGGCGGTCTCACGGGTCAGAGTGAACTCCAGCCCGCGGTCGACCGATCCCTGCAGCGTCAGCGTGTGCGCGCCGTCTTCGAGGCCGGCCGGCAGTGTTCCGGTCCAGGTCGCGACGCCCGCGGCATCCGCCGTCACGGTGTCGAGCAGCACGGGCGTCGAGTACACGACGACCCGGATGCTGGACTCGTTCGGCTGGAAGCCGGATGCCGAGAACGTCGCCGATTTGCCGGACTGCAGCGCGTCGAGTTCGGCCTCGCCGATCTCGATGCCGGTCGATGCCGGCGGGGTCGCCGGAATCGCGGGTTTGGAGGCGATCACCGCGGCCGCCACAGTGCCGGTCGTGCCCGACGGCGCAGCTGCCACGGAGCCGATCGTGAACGAGATCGGATCGAGGTCCGTCGAGAACCCGGACAGCACCCGGTCGCGTCCGTCTGCGGTCAGCGAGGCGGGCGCCGCGGAATACGTCACCGCGCCGTTCGCCTTCGTGACGGTCGCGCGAGACAGGTCGAGCGTCGCGAACGGCACTCGTGCGCCGGCGTGAGTCACGTACACCGTGGCCGCGTTCACCGACGTGATGCTGACCTGCGGGTTCGACACGGTGACATCGAGCACACCGGCGTGACCGGTGAAGCGCACCGAGCCTCGATAGACGACGCTGCCGAGACCGGTCGACGCCTTGTAGTCGCCGCCGACGGTCTGACCGAACTGGAAGAGTCCGCCCGAACGCGTCGCCCCGCCCGAGACATCGATCGCGCCCTTGGCGATCGGGCCGGTCACGTAGTTCGTGAACGACGTCGAGATGCCCCAGCGCAGCGAACCTCCGGGAACCGTCGCCGCAGGCTTCGTCGGGGTGGTGACCGGGGGCTTCGGCTGCTCGGGCTTCTTCCCCTTCAGCTTGTCCCACTGCGCCTCGGTGATCGTGACGGTCGCGCGCGCGTGGATCGTGTCGGCCGCGGGCAGCGTGTGCTGCTGCCACGCGATGACCTCATAGGTCTTGGTGCGGTCGAGCGTGTCGGCCGCCGCGTTCAGGTCGACGCTGAACGTGCCGCCCGTGATGCCGCGGACGAACTGCATCGCGAGGAATCCGCCGCCGGCGGTGACGTCGGCCTCGGTGCCCTTCTCGATCAGCGCGACGTAGGCGCCGGTGATGTCGCCCAGGTTCGCACCCGTGGTGGACAGCGTCAGGCCGTCGGCGGCCGTCGCTGTCTTCACACTCGTCGAGACGGATGCCGCGGGCGCCGGGAACAGTGCATTCCAGTCGGCGTCGCTGATCGCGACGGTGGAGCGGGCGTAGATCGTGCTCGCGTTCGGCATCGTGTGCTGCTGCCACGCGATCACCTCGTACGTCTTGGTGCGATCGAGAGAGTCGGTCGCCGCCGTCAGGTCGACGCTGAACGCGCCACCGGTGATGCCGCGGACGAACTGCATGCCGAGGAAGCCACCGCCGGCGGTGACGTCGGCCTCGGTGCCCTTCTCGATCAGCGCGACGTAAGCACCGGTGATGTCGCCGAGCTTCGAGCCCGCGGCCGTGACGGTGAGGCCCTCGGCAGCGGTCGCCGCCGTGACGGTCGTCGAGAGCGTCGATGCGGCGCCGTAGTTGAGGGCGACGCTCTTCTCCTGTGCGGCGTTGGTCACGCCGCCGGCGCCGTAGGTGTAGACGCCGTAGGAGCCCGGGGTGGCCGCGGCATCTTTCAGCGTCAGCGTCGCCTCGAACGTGCCGTCGGCGGCGATGTCGACCCACTGGGCGCGGATCGCGCCCTGGAACTGCGCCGGGACCTGATTCAGAACGGTCTCCGACAGCGCCCACGCCTGCGCACCGACCGAACGAGCGGAACCCGCCGCGCCCGTCGAGGGCTGCCAGGCCGAGGCGAAGTTGCCGAACACGACATACGTGCCCTGCGGGAGGTTCGCAGGGATCGGCACACCACGACCGCCGACATTCGCGGTCGGGTCGTAGCCCGACCCCTTCACGACGACCTTGTCGCCCGCCTTCAGCGCGGTCGTGCCGGCCGGCGTCGCGCCGTCAGCGAGGAACACCTCGATCGACGGAGCAGCGGGCTCGTTTCCGGGGTCGGTGCCCGGGTCGGTGCCGGGATCCGTGCCGGGGTCGGTGCCCGGGTCGGTGCCCGGATCCGTGCCGGGGTCAGTGCCCGGATCCGTGCCGGGATCGGTGCCCGGGTCGGTGCCCGGGTCGGTGCCCGGGTCGGTGCCCGGGTCGGTGCCAGGATCCGTGCCGGGGCCGGGCGTCTCGGCACCGAAGACGGCATCCCACTGCGCGCCCGAGATGGCGACATCGCCCCGGGCGTAGATCGTCTCGGCGTTGGGCACCGAGTGCTGCTGCCAGACGAGCACCTCGTAGACCTGGGTGCGGTCGAGCGAGCCTGCCGGAGCGGTCAGAGTGAACGAGCTCGCCCCCGCGGCGACCGTGGGGAACGGCTGTGCGAACGCGGCGTACCCGCCACCGGGGCCGGAGAGTCCGCTCTCGGTGCCCTTCACGATCAGCGCCGCGTAGACGCTCGCGACCTCGGGAAGACCCGATGCATCGACCTGCACCGTGACGCCGGTGGTGCCGGCAGAGGTCACCGAGGCTGCGACGGATCCGCCTGCCGCATGCGCGGGCGGGACGATCACCGCACCCGCCGCGATCAGGAGGAAAGAGACGAAGGCGGCGACCAGCACGCGTATGCGGCTGCTCCCCGGGGATGCTGTGGCTGTGGCGTTCACGATTCTCCAGGCTCCTCCGGGCGCGCAGAGAAGACGCGCGCCGGCGGTGCCGCTGTGCAGTCGGGCGAGAGGGTGATTGTTGGTTAGGCTTAGCTAAGTAAGCCTCGTTCCTGAGAGTAGAGGCGGCCGCGAGGTCGAGTCAAGTTTTAGGATAGCCTTGCCTAATGCGTCGCGTCTCCGCCCTTCTCCTCGCTGCCGCTCTGGCCATAGGTCTCGCCGCGTGCGCAGACCCCGCAGCCTCTGCCGCGCCGCAGAAGAGCGACGTCGCAGACGCCTGCCCCCAGGCATCCGTCCCCCTCGCCCAACTGGATCTCGTCGACGATGTGCGCGGCACCACCGGAGGGTCCACCGCCTGCCTCTCGAGCCGGGCGATCGAGCCGGTGGCCGACGACACCGCACCGGAACTTCCTGTGTCGGTCACCGACAGCGAGGGCCGCGAAGTCGAGATCACCGATGTCGACCGCATCCTGCCGATCGACATCTCTGGCACGATCGCCTCGACCGTCTTCGCTCTCGGTCTCGGCGACCAGGTCGTCGGGCGCGACTCGTCGACCATGTTCGCCGGCACCGAAGACCTGCCGGTCGTGACGAAGACCGGCCACACGCTCAACGCCGAGGCGATCCTCGAGCTCGCCCCCACCGTCATCCTCACCGACGCCACGATCGGCCCCAAGGAGATCCGCCAGCAGCTGCGCGATGCGGGCATCGCGATCGTCGTCATCTCGAGCGACCGCAGACTCGACACCACCGACGAGCTCGTCACCGAGATCGCCACGGCTCTCGGCGTGCCCTCTCGCGGAGCGGCCCTGATCGAGCGCCTCGACGCCGACCTCGACGATGCGCTGGCCGAGATCGCCGACGTCGTGCCGACCGAGGTCGACGACCGGGCACGGATGCTGTTCCTCTATGTGCGCGGCAACGCGAACATCTACTACATCTTCGGCGAGGACTCGGGGGCGGACTCCCTCATCGACGCCGTCGGCGGGGTCGACGTCGCCGCCGAGATCGGCTGGGAGGGCATGAAGCCGATGACCGCCGAAGCGCTCGTCGCGGCCCGACCCGACGTGCTCGTGATGATGACCGACGGGCTCGAGTCCGTCGACGGCATCGACGGACTGATCGAGCGCATCCCCGCGATCGCCGAGACCCCCGCCGGAGCGAACCGCCGCGTGATCGACATGGCCGACAGCGAGATCCTCAGCTTCGGTCCCCG
>NZ_JAGGPD010000121.1 GCF_018613995.1 Microbacterium sp. ISL-103
TGCCGCCCTCGTAGCGGTACGAGGTCTCCTTGGGCTGGCCCTCGACCTCGGAGCCGTTCGCCGCGCGCTCGTCGCGGATCAGGATCTCGAGGCCGGGCACCAGGAAGGCGGTCTGGCGCGCGCGGGTCTCGAGCTCAGCGAGCTGGAACGCGGCATCCTTCGTGAAGATCTGGTGGTCGGCCCAATAGCGGATGCGGGTGCCGCTGGTTCCTCGCGGAGCCTTGCCGACCACACGCAGCTCGCTCTTGTCGCGGAACGGGGTGAAGACCGCGTCCGGTCGCTTCTCGCCGCTGTCGGAGAACAGACCCGGTTCGCCTCGGTGGAACGACATCGCGTAGGTCTTGCCGCCTCGATCGACCTCGACGTCGAGGCGTTCCGAGAGGGCGTTGACGACGGATGCGCCGACGCCGTGCAGACCGCCCGAGGCCGCGTACGAGCCGCCGCCGAACTTGCCGCCGGCGTGGAGCTTCGTGAAGACGACCTCGACACCGGTCAGGCCGGTGCGCGGCTCGACATCGACCGGGATGCCGCGACCGCGGTCGTGCACCTCGACGCTGCCGTCTTCATGCAGGATGATGTCGATCTTCGAGCCGTTGCCCGCGACGGCCTCGTCGACGGCGTTGTCGATGATCTCCCAGAGGCAGTGCATCAGGCCGGGCGATCCGTTCGAGCCGATGTACATACCTGGGCGCTTGCGGACGGCCTCGAGCCCTTCGAGCACCTGGAGATGATGGGCGGAATACTCGGCGGTCACAATCTCCGAGTCTATTCTCGGTGCGCCCGCACGGGCCGCCGACACTCCCCACAGAGCACCACTGCGACTGCTGCGCGTACGCGCTGAGCGAAACACGCCGCGAACCGGGCATGCAGGCCCCCGCACCGTGGTTGTATTGAACACGCCTAACAAGCGAACCCGACACTCAAGGAGGCACCGAGATGAACGCAACGACCGAACGTGAGACCTCCGCCGTCGAGTTCCGCCTGACCGCAATGGATCGCTGTGATTCGTGTGGCGCTCAGGCCTACATCGCGGCCGAGGTCAACGGCTCCGAACTGCTCTTCTGCGCTCACCACGGACGCAAGTACGAAGAGAAGCTCCGCAGCATCGCAACGAGCTGGCACGATGAGACCGCTCGTCTGATCGACTGATCCACTCGGTTCGATCTGCCTCGGAGCCCGTCACGATGACGGGCTCCGCTTTCGTTAACGGACGACGATTCGCCGCACGCGGGATGTGAGCCGGGTGAGGATCTCTTCGCCCACCGTGTCGATGCGCTCTGCGAGCGTGGTCGCGCTCGATTCGCCGTGCTCCCCCGCCCCGAAGATCCAGACGGGATCGCCGATCTGCATCCCCGGCCACCCCGCGACGGTCGACGTCGTGACATCGATCCGTGTCAGCTCGCGCCGTCCTGCCGGTGTGCCGNNCCCGCCGTGTCGACGACGGTCGCGACGAGCTCTGCCACCGGAACGATGCCGTCG
This sequence comes from Microbacterium sp. ISL-103, assembly GCF_018613995.1. Lineage (GTDB taxonomy): Bacteria > Actinomycetota > Actinomycetes > Actinomycetales > Microbacteriaceae > Microbacterium. The sequence goes on from NZ_JAGGPD010000121.1 coordinate 1,480, forward strand.
AGCTCGGGACCGTCCGCCGACCGGATGCCGTAGCAGAACGCACCGATGCGCGACACCGAGCCGCGCAGTTCCGGACGCCACCACGAGGCCGCCGAGGCGGTCAGATGCACCGCCTCAGGCGTGGCTCCCGTCTTCTCTACGATGCGGACGGCGTCGAGGAAGGCGCGCTGGGCCTCATCGTCTTCCGGGTCGCTCGCCTCTGCCAGATGGCTCCACACGCCGACGAGCTCGAGATGTCCGGCGGCTTCATGGCGGCGGACCTCGTCGATCGTCCGCTCCCACTCCTCGGGCAGCAGCCCGTTGCGGTGCAGACCGGTGTCGATCTTGAGATGGATCCGGGCGCGAACGCCCCGCTCCCGTGCGCCCGCGACGATCCGCGCCAGATACTCGCGCGATCCGACCCCCAGGTCTATCCGCCCGTGCAGCGCATCGTCGATCTCCGGGTCCGGCGACGTCACCCACGCGAAGATGCGCCCCTGCTCCCCCAGCAGTCGCCGCGCCTCGACCCCGCTGGCGACGTCATAGGTCCCGAACCACTCGACACCGGCCTCCCTGGCCGTCTCCACAGCCCAGCCGAGTCCGTGCCCGTAGGCGTCGTCCTTGAAGACCACCATCAGCGACGACGGCGCGATGCGATCGCGGACCGCCCGGACGTTCGACACGAATCGATCGGTCCGGATGCGCAGTTCCGGGCGACTCATGCCTCCCACCCCCGCTCCGCATGTGCCCCGGCGACGGTGATGAGCTCGCCGACAGTGAGGCCCGTCACCGCACTCCACCGGGCGAGTCCCGCACCCGCGGGACCCGATCCGCCGAAGTAGGTGGCCTCCGCGCCGGGTGCGATGTGCGCGGCGCCCTGCAGGTCGATCACGCAGACGTCCATCGCGACGCGCCCCACGATCGGTCGCTGCACGCCGTCGATCTCGACGTGGGCCCGATTGCCGAGTGCGCGCACGATGCCCTGCGCATAGCCTCCCGTGACGAGAGCGGCGACGGTGTCGTGAGTCGCCCGATGGGTGTATCCGTACGAGACCGCGTCTCCGGCCTTCAACGGCTTGCTCGACAGCACACGGCCGGCGAATCGCATCACCGGACGCGTCCGCAGGGTGCCGTCTGCGCCCGGAAGGCCGTAGAGCAGCGCCGCGTCGATGTCGGGCTCGGCGTCGATGACCGCCTCGATCCCCTCCAGGCGCAGTGTCTCGACTTCTTCGGCATGATCCACCCGTACCGCGGCCGCTCCTGCCGCGACCACGGCGTGGGCGACGGCGAGCACACCGTGCCCCCAGGCATCCCGGCGGAGATCGGCCATCCTGCCGCCCCCATCCACAGCCCCAGCGGAGGCCGCGGCCAGAGCGGACCGGGAGATCATCGCGCGCGGGCGGGAACTGGAAGTCTTCTCACACACGTCTCCAGCCTAGCTCCGCCTTCTCAGGATGCCCCGCGCGCCCGCCCTAGACTGGATACGACCCCGAACTTGGAGACCCATGTCACGCTTTTCCCCCGTGCCCCGCGTCCGCTACCTGCTGGCGCGTGCTCGCCGCATCGACGTCGCCTCGGTGATCGAGAGGGCGAAGGAGGCCTCCGCCCAACACGGCAAGGCCGTGCCGCTCGTGGTGGTCGACATGCTGTGGTCGGCGGGTCGGCACAACGTCGGCTTCCAGGACTACATCGACTACGACTTCGCGATCCTGAACCGAGCCGAGCGCGACACGTTCATGACCCACCCCGTGTCGAACGAGATCTCGCAGAAGTACGACCACCCCGACTACCGCCACCTCTTCCACGACAAGGCCGAGTTCAACGCCGTCTTCGACGCGTTCCTCAAGCGCGAGTGGATGCTCATCACCGAGGGCAATGCCGACGACCTGCGCGCCTTCACAGAGCGTCAGGGCACGATCGTCGTCAAGGAGACGCACGGGCAGGCCGGCACCGGGGTGCACCGGTACCACGCCGCCGACGTGACCGACTGGAATGCCTTCCACACGGAGCTGCTGGCGAAGAAGCAGGTTCTCGTCGAAGAGGTCATCCGTCAGCATGCCGACCTCGCCGCCGTGTGTCCCGGCACCGTGAACACGACACGCATCACCGCGTTCTTCGACGGCGAGAAGACCCACATCCTCGCCATGGCGCAGAAGTTCGGGCGCGGAGCGGTGAGCGACCAGATGAGCTTCGGCGGTTTCTACACGATGCTCGATGAGAACGGCCACTCCGTCGGCTCGGGCTACGATTCGCACGGCCACGTGCACGTGACCCACCCCGATTCGGGCTTCCCGATCGCCGACTTCCAGCTGCCGATGATGGACGAGGTCCGGGAGTTCGTCGACCAGGTGGCCCGCGTCGTGCCCCAGGTGCAGTACGTCGGCTGGGACGTCGTGGTCACCCCCGAGGGGCCCGTCCTGGTCGAGGGCAACTGGGGAGCCGGCGTGTACGAGAACAAGCCGAGCGTCACGGGTATCCGCACCGGCCACAAGCCTCGCTACCAGGCCGCGATCGGGTTCTGACCCGACGCAGGCACGAAGAAGGCCCGGATGCTGAGCATCCGGGCCTTCTTTCTTTCTGTCAGTGCGACTCGCGAAGATCAGACCTCGCGGACGATTCCCATCGGCGTCGACTGCGTCGCCTGTCCGAGCGGATTGTCGCCCAGGATCTGGACGAGCCGGCGCTCACCCGCCTTGTCGAGAGTCGAGCCGAGGATGTTGCCGCCGATGTCGTTGATGTCGACGACCGCGACCTCGAGGTTGCCGCCCAGCATCTTCTGCAGACGGACGGCGACCTCACGCGGATTCTTCGGGCCGAGAACGACCGCCTGGTTGTACGGCGGGATGGTGTTCTTCGTCGGACCGTCGATCGCGCGGGCCTTGTCTCCCGCGATGCGGTAGAAGTCGCCACGCCGGCCGAACGCCTTGGTGATCACCGAGACGCCGGCGGCGAAGAGGATCCGCAGCGTTCCGCACTCGCGGAGCGCCATCTCCATCGTCTCGGGCATTCCGAGTCCGATGCCGTACGACGTGCGAACGACGTATCGCGAGAGGAAGCGCGCGAGCGGGCGCGGAGTGATCTCGTCGAGTCGGTAGGAGCGGCCCTGCGTGATCGCGACGATCTTCTCGGTCACGAACAGCAGGTCGCCCGGCTGCACCGAATCCTTCGCGTACTCGGCGACCACGGCGTCGAGGTCGTCGTTCGGCATGACGACGCGTGTTCGCAGGGGAATCCGCGCATAGCTCTTGCCGTCGACGCTCGCCTCGAGCGCCTTGCCCTCGTTCGCCTGCATCACTCGAGGTAGTCCCGCAGCGACTGCGAGCGGCTCGGGTGGCGCAGCTTCGCCATCGTCTTCGACTCGATCTGACGGATGCGCTCGCGCGTCACCCCGAACGTGTCGCCGATCTGGTCGAGCGTCTTGGGCTGGCCGTCACCGAGGCCGAATCGCATCCGGATCACACCGGCCTCACGCTCGGAGAGCGAGTCGAGCAGCTGCTCGAGCTGACGCTGCAGCATCGTGAAGCCGACCGCGTCCGCGGGGACGACAGCCTCGGTGTCCTCGATGAGGTCACCGAACTCGCTGTCGCCGTCCTCGCCGAGAGGCGTGTGCAGCGAGATGGGCTCGCGGCCGTACTTCTGGACCTCGACGACCTTCTCGGGCGTCATGTCCAGCTCGCGGCTGAGCTCCTCCGGGGTGGGCTCGCGGCCCAGGTCCTGCAGCATCTGACGCTGCACGCGGGCCAGCTTGTTGATGACCTCGACCATGTGCACCGGGATGCGGATGGTGCGGGCCTGGTCGGCCATCGCGCGGGTGATCGCCTGACGGATCCACCAGGTGGCGTACGTCGAGAACTTGAAGCCCTTGGTGTAGTCGAACTTCTCGACCGCACGGATCAGACCGAGGTTTCCCTCCTGGATCAGATCCAGGAACTGCATTCCTCGGCCGGTGTAGCGCTTGGCGAGCGAGACGACGAGACGCAGGTTGGCGCCGAGCAGGTGGCTCTTGGCACGCTGGCCGTCACGGGCGACCCACTGCAGGTCGAGTCCGAGCTGACCGGCCTTCTCGGCGGCGGTCATCGTCGAGAGCTTCTCTTCGGCGAACAGACCGGCCTCGATGCGCATCGCGAGCTCGACCTCTTCGGCCGCGTTCAGCAGTGCGACCTTTCCGATCTGCTTCAGGTAGTCCTTGACGGGGTCGGCCGTCGCACCGGTGATCTGCGTCGAGTAGACCGGCACGTCTTCGTCGTCGTTCGACGAGATGACGATGGCGCCGGTGGGGAGGGGCTCCGTGAACTTCGGCTTGGAGTCCTCGTCGTCCTCGTCGGGCTCAGCGGCGGGAGGAGTCTCGTCGTCTTCGACGATGTCATCGGCCTTCTTCTTCTTCGCGGGCGCACGCTTGGCAGCGGCCCGCTGCGCAGCGGTCTTGGGAACCGGCTTCTCAGCGGCCTCCTCGACCGGGGCGTCGACCTCGGGGGCGTCGGCGGTCTTCTTCGTCGTCCGGGTCTTCTTCGTCGTGGCAGGAGTCACGTTTCGCCTTTCACGGGGCCGCTCGCAGGCCCCGGAGCATTTCGGACACTAGTAAGACCCTTGTCAAGGCAGAACTCCGGAAAGATCGATTGACAACGGGTCAGAGTCCAAGTACCGCACACGTGTGGGCATGCAGGTGCAATACGCCGAAGATCGCGCCCCGGCGTCAGCCGCGACCGGGCTTGTCCTCGTCGCCGCTCGGCCGCGACGCGAGATAGCGCTCGAGTTCGGCCGCGAGCTCGTCGGCGCTGGGAAGGTCGCGCTCGTTGAAGCCGCCTTCGTCGTACGAGCCGTCTTCGGGGTCGCGGCCTGCCATGTACGCGTCGTACCGCCGCTCGAGCCCCTGCACCATCTGCTGCAGCTCGTCGTTGCCGATCACCTGCTCATCGACTCGGGCGAGGTAGTCGGCGCGGCGCTCCTGGACCTCGTCGAGCAGGATGACCAGCCCCGTCGCGGCCATGAGCTTCTCGGCCGCCGCGATCACGGCCTCCGGGTTCTCGGTCTCGGCGAGGTAGTGCGGAACGAGCAGGACGAAGCCCACCACCCGGTCGCCGTGCTCGGCGAAGCGGAACTCGAGCAGATGCCCGGCTGTCGCGGGCACCTGGGTGCGCGGCCGCCAGACGGAATGAGCGACGGTGAGCTCGCGACGATTGCCGCTGACTGTCGTGCCGATCGGGCGCGTGTGAGGCACGGGCATCGCGATGGAATGCACCCAGTTCAGCCCCGACACCTCGAACTCGTCGGCGAGATCGAGCACCGTGCGGGCGAACTCGTTCCAGGCGAAGTCCGGCTCGTACCCGGCCAGCAGGAGGAACTTCTGGCCCAGGGCGTCGGTCGCGAGCGACAGCTCGAGCTTCGCCGGACGGAACTCGGTCAGGTGATCCTGGTCGAACGAGATCACCGGGCGACGGGCCCGGTAGTCCAGCAGCACATCATTGTCGAAAACGGCGATCGGCTGCGGAGAGGTCGTCTCGCGCAGGTGATCGATGAGTCCCGAGACAGCGCTGCCCGCGTCTGTGAAACCCGTCAGGAGCAGGACAAGGGGCAGCCCGCGCGGCACAGCCGGCGCGTTCGCTACACGTTCGTGGATCTCTCCGGAGAAGGGCATGACTCCATGCTACGAGCAGCATCAGACGGGCGGGCGGCGACCTTCAAGCTGAGAGCGAACACCTGTGCCGCGTCACCATGCGCGACCATCCCTAGGATGGAGTCATGACGCTTCCCGCGCTCTCGCGCACCTCAGATCAGTTCCCCGGAAGCGCTGCAGACGCCGCAGTGCTCGTCATCTCCGACATCTCGGACTCCGCAGAATCGTTGTCCGGCCACCCCGGACTCGCCGATTCCCTGCAGGGCATCGGCTTCACCGGATCAGCGTCCGCCTTCACCCGCGTGTACGCGCCGGAGGTGACGACGCTCCCGTTCGCGGTCGTCG
>NZ_JAGGPD010000122.1 GCF_018613995.1 Microbacterium sp. ISL-103
CGCCGTATCGCGGTGAGCAGATCGACGTGTCGGGCATGGAGGACGTCGTGATCGACGCCGCCACGGTCGACGGCTCGCAGTACGGGGTGCCCATCGGCACCGGCACGCTCGGCCTGTTCGTCAACCCGGCTGTGGTGGCCGAGGCCGGCGTCGAGCCGCTCGACCCCGACTACACCTGGGACGACCTGAACGACTGGATCGCCGAGGTCACCGAGACCGGCGTCACCACCGCCGAGGGCAAGCCGGTGTTCGGCGGCTTCGACCAGGGGCTGACGATGTGGTTCTTCATCCAGTGGCTGCTGCAGCAGGGCGAGGAGCCGTTCGAGGACGACGGATCGTTCGCCTTCACGAAGGATGACATCGCGGAGTTCCTCGATGCCACGACCCCGCTGCGCGACGCCGCCGCATTCTTCCCGCCGTCGCGGGGCACCGAGATCTCGCCCGCAGACGGCTTCGCGATCGGCGAGGCTGCGAGCACGCTCACGTGGGACAGCTTCTTCTCGCGATACACCGACATCGAAGGCCTCGAGACGCTCCCGGTTCCCACCGGGCCCGACGGCGAGAAGGCCGTGTTCTACACGGTGCTCCACCTCGCGGGGGCAGCGAACACGGAGCACCCTGAAGAGACCGCGCTGCTGCTCGACTTCCTCGCGACCGATCCCGGTGTCTCCGAGGTCTTCGGAACGTCGCGGGGAATCCCTGCCGACTCGGGGCAGCTCGAGGCGCTGGACTTCCCCGAGGACTCGCTCGAAGCGAAGTCGCTCGCGTACCGGGAATCCCTCGAGCAGTACGAGACGGTGAGCACCCCGGCGCTGCCCGCCTCGTTCGCCACGCTCGAGGCGACCTGGGTGAGCCTCAACGAAGACCTGATGTACGGCACGATCACGGTCGACGAGTTCGTCGACCGGTGGTGGGCAGAGGCCGAGGCCATCAGCTGACCGACTGCCACGACACGTCGACGAAGGGCGGCGGTGCGAACGGATCGTACCGCCGCCCTTCGTCGTTCTCGTCGCTCGTCTCGTGCCGTCTCGGCGTCGGGGGCGGCGTCGGCGTCGAGGCTCAGGCGATCGTGGCGAGATCGCGGTGACGCACTTCGAAGCCGAGACTGCCCGTCGTCACGAACCGCTCGATCTCGTCGACGGTCTGGCTGCCCATGCGGCGCAGCTCGTTGCCGAGGGATCCTGCGATGTGCGGGGTCAGCGTGACACCGGGGGCGGAGAAGAGCGGATGCCCGGCGGGCAGCGGCTCGGGGTCTGTGACGTCGAGCACGGCCCGAAGCCTTCCGGTCGTGAGCTCGGCGACGAGCGCGTCGGTGTCGACGAGCGAGCCGCGCGCGGTGTTGATCAGCGTCGCGCCGTCACGCATGGTCGCGAGCTCGGCAGCACCGAGCATCCGGTAGGTCGCGGGCAGCGAGGGAGCATGCAAGCTGACGATGTCGCTCACCCGCAGCAGATCGGGCAGCGATACCAGCGTCGTGCCCAGGGCTGCGGCATCCACAGCCGAGAGCGACGGGTCGTAGAGCACGGTGGCGATGTCGAACGGACGCAGGAGGTCGAGCACGCGGCGTCCGATGCGGGAGGCGCCGACGATGCCCACGGTGATCCCGAAGGCCCCGACATCTCCTCGGGGGCGGGCGAGCGACATGTCCTGCACCCGCCGGTACGCATCAGCGGACGCCAGCGCGCTCTTCGCGCTGAGCAGGATCATCGCGAGGGTGTACTCGGCCACCGGGACCGCGTTGGCATCGGCGCTGCTGGACACGCGGATGCCGCGCTCCCACAGCTCGGGCGACACGATCCGCTTCACCGTGCCGGCCGCATGGAAGACGGCTCGCAGGCGCGGCAGGGCGTCGAGCATCCCGGCGTCGAGCGCGGGCGCTCCCCATCCGGTGATCAGGATCTCGGCATCGGTCGCCGCTCTGAGTGCTCCGGGGTCTGCGGGAGCGATGGGGCGCTCGTCGAGACGGACGAGAGCTCGCAGGCGGGTGAGGGCCTGGGGTGTGAACAGCTGGGGGATGAGAGCCTCGTCTTCGAGGGCGAACGCCGCGATCGGGGAATTCATGCGCGTACCTCGCCGCCGGTCGGGATGAGGTCGACGGTGCCGTCGGCCCAGCGCACCCGCAGGCCACCGCCGTCGCTACTGCCGCCGCCGTCGACGTCGACCCCCGCGAGCACCGAGGGGTCGTCGACCGCGGCGCCGTCCGGCGCGAGACCGGCCAGCACCACGAGCGCCGCCACGAACTCTCCCGCCGCGGCTGGGGTCGACTGCGCTGCCCACGGAGTCGCCGATCGCGCGGTGAACGGGTTGCCGCCGCCGCGTACCTCGATGCCGCTGAGGTCGAATCCACGGATGGGGAGCACAGCGGTCACGAGGCCGTCGGATCGCGAGGTGGATGCGGCCGCCCCGCCGCCGGCGGTGGCGGTGTCGGTCTCGGTATCTGTGTCGATGCCGGTATCGGTGTCGATGGGCATCGGCCAGCCGCCCATGCGGAAGCGCCAGGGCCCGGTGTCCTCCGGCCAGGCGGAGTCGCCGTCGAGCGCCGCGATCGGGTGCGGCTCGGTGTCGGCCGGCGTCCACCACGCGACCCTGAGTTCATGGATGCCGTGCACGACCGTGGCCGTGGTCACGACAGGGCCGCGCCGCAGCGTCACCCAGGCGGCGGCATCCGCACTCTCCGTGTCGAGCCAGTGCACGCGCGAGCGCGACACGGCGACCGTGTCTGTCAGGTGCACGCGTTCGATCGCGTCGCGGTGAGACGGACGACCACGGGAATCGAGAAGGGCCACGTGGGAGTCCAGAGGCGCGGCGATCGCCTCGGGCGACAGCTCGGGAGAGGTGACGTTCGAGTACGCCGCACGCTGGTAGAACGGGTTGTCGGTGCGCACGGCACCCGCGGGTCCGCGGAATCCGTCGGATCCGTGGTTCAGCACGCGCACGATGCCGTCCGCTGCGGTGTTCACGACGAGCCATCCCGGGGCGTCGAGCGCCCGTGTCATGACCTGCTGGCGATCGGGCGCCGAGGCAGTCGTCGACCATTCGGGGTGAGAATCCGCGAGCAGCAGACCCAGGAAGCCCTTGCTCGCCCAGTACGGCGACGAGCCGCTCGTGTACAGCTGGCGCAGTGGCAGGAACCCGCGGTGCCAGCCGATCGGCAGCAGTCCTCGCTCGTCGATGGCGCCCGCATCGAGGAAGTGCGACACGACATCGGTTGCGAGGGCTCGGGTGGCGCCCGTCGGCAGGGGGCTGACTCCGGCGATCGCCGCCGCCCAGAACGGGGCGAGCATCGCGAATCGGTAGGTCAGCGATCGTCCTTGGAGCAGGGGTGCTCCGCGGGAGCCGACGAGGTCCTTCGCCTGATCGATGAAGGCGGCGAGACGGTCGCGGTGCACGGGTGCGAGCGCTTCCCCGCGGATGCGCGATTGCAGCAGCGGATAGACGTGCCAGGCCCAGCCGGCGTAGTAGTCGAAGCTCTGTCTGGCCCCCGCGGGCCCTGCCCCGTCGGAGTACCATCCGTCGCCGATGTAGAGACCCTCCGCGATCTCGGCGTTGCGGTCGAGGTCGTCCTGCCTCCAGGGTCCGCCGACCTGGGCGAGGAATGCCTCGATGACGTTCTGGAACCAGATCCAGTTGTTCGTGTACCCGGCGGTTCCCACGACCCCCGCGAGCCAGTCGACGACCTGCTGGCGTTCTCGGTCGGCGAGACGATCCCACAGCCAGGGGCGGGTCTCCGAGAGGGCGATCGAGATGGATGCCGCCTCCACGACCGCCTGACGGCGCTCGGCGATCGTGGGCCATCGTTCGGGGCTCGTCGGGTCGACGCCTGCGACGAGCCCTGCGCGGAATCGGTCGAGCAGGCCGTGCGGGTCGTCTCCGTCGGCGCCGCGCACGCGGAAGGCGGCGAGCAGGAACGTCCGGGCGAAGCCCTCCATCCCATCGCTCCAGGGGCCGGATGCGCTCGACGGCCCCGGAATGCGCAGGAGGGAGCCCGCGGGTGAAGCGTGCGTCGTGGTCGCGGCGAGCAGTGAATCCGCGAGTTCCTGCCACGCCCGGCGACTGCCGTCGAACCGCGGGCTGGAGTCATCGTGCATCACCGTCACCCTCCGATCGTGCACTACGCTCCTGTACTCACGACACCGTTCGGACAATTTCGATCAACCTGCGACAGCGAGCATGTTGACGACTCGACGCGAAGGCGCGGAGATGACTGCACAGAACCTGTTGCCGAGGGCGCGGCACGAGCACCTCCTGCGCCAGCTCGAACTGCACGGCAGCGTCAGTGCGGCGCAGGTGGCCGACGAGCTCGGCGTCGCCCAGGTGACGATCCGCCGCGACATCCTCGAGCTCGAGAGCGCAAGGCTGCTCGCCCGGGTGCACGGCGGGGCCATCGGAGTGACGGCGCCCACGACCCCGCAGTCCGCACGCACCGACATCGGCGTGGTGGTGCCGAGCTCGGTGGGGCATTTTCCGGTGATCGTCAAGGGGATGGATGCGGCATCGCAGGCGCTCCGCGCTCGACTGATCCTCGCCACGTCGCAGTACCGGCACGACCTCGAGCGCCGCCAGGTCGAGCGGCTCGTCGAGCTCGGCGTCGACGGGATCATCCTGGCGCCGACGCTCCGCGACCGCAGCGAGGCCGACCTGCTCGAGTGGGTGCGCACGATCCCCGTGCCGATCGTCTTCCTCGAGCGTCGGCTGCGATCCACGGGCCTCGCCGCCTTCGACAGTGCGCGCACCGATCACGCGGGCGGCGCGGTGGTGGCTGTCGAGCACCTCGCCGCGATGGGTCACATGCGTGTCGCCCTCGCGCTGTTCGACCGCACCCCGACAGCACCCCTCATCCGGGAGGGGTATGCGCGTGCCGTGTCCGAGCTCGGTCTGGAGTCGGCCCCCGAGGTGTCGCTGCCCAAAGACGACGAGGACGATCTCGATGACGCGCTCGCCGGGGTGCTCGACGCGTGCGCATCGACGGGCACTCGAGCGGTGCTCGTGCACACCGATGTGCATGCGGCGCGCCTGGTCGAGATGGCGGCGGATCTCGGCATCCGCGTTCCCGAGGATCTCGCGGTGATCGCGTACGACGACGACAGTGCGGCGCTGGCGTTCGTGCCTCTGACAGCGGTGACCGCGCCGGGGCGCGATCTCGGTCAGCAGGCGCTGCGCACACTGATGGATCGGATCGCCGAGGACGGCGATGAGCGATCTGCTCCGCGGCACCTCATGATGCAGCCCGGACTGACCGTGCGCAGCTCCTGCGGCGCACACCCCTTGACTCCCACGCTCAGCGATCTAGCCTGACAGTCATGTGCCGCAACATCATCCCGCTGAACAATCTCGAGCCGCCGGCGACCGATGTCGAGTGTCACGAGGCCGCCGTGCAGTTCGTGCGCAAGATCTCGGGCGCGAACGCCCCCTCGCGGGCGAATCAGGATGTCTTCGACCGGGCCGTGGCCGAGATCGAGCAGTCCGTGCGACTTCTGCTCGACGGTCTCGTCACGACGGCGCCGCCGAAGAATCGCGACGAGCAGCGTGAGAAGAGGCAGGCGCGCTCGGCCGAGCGATACGAGGCGATCCGCGTCTTCCAGCAGGCGAAGCGCGCCGCTCGGGCAGAATGACGGAATGCTCCTTCACACGACGACCACCGGCACGGGCGAACGGCACGTCGCACTCATCCACGGTCTCGGCGCCGACGGCACGACCTGGCAGCCGCTGATCGAACGGATGCTCGCCACGGGACGATACACCGTCACGACGGTGGATCTTCGCGGCCACGGGCGCAGCGACCGCGCGCCGTCGTACACGCTCGCAGACCTTGCCGGCGATGTCGTCGAGTCGCTGCCGCAGGGCCTCCACTGCGTGGTCGGGCACTCGCTCGGAGGGTCGGTGCTCGTCCGCGCCGTCGAGCGGCTGCGCCCCCAGCGCGCGATCTACCTCGACCCCGGTTTCGGGCTCGCGCTGCCCACCACCGGCGTCGCCGGGCGCGCCTTCTGGGCGATCCCCGCCCTCACCCTCGGCGTCGTCGGCCTTCGTCAGTCGCGCCGCAGCGCCGCCCAGCGTGCGGCGTATCCCGAGAGCATCCGGGAATCGATGACGAGGAGTCAGAAGCTGTTCGACTCGAAGATGGCGATCGGGGTGTTCCGCGAGGTGGCGTTCCATCCGGTCGAGGTCGCAGCTCCCGCTGTGCCGTCGACGATCGTGCTCTCCGACGAATCGCCCGCGGTGCTGCCGGACGCGATGGCCGAGGGGCTCGAGCGGGAAGGGTGGGAGGTCCGCCGGATCGCCGGCGTCCACCACGACATGCAGGTGGAAGCGCCTGAGCGCACCTTCGAGGTCATCGCCGACGTGCTCTGAGCGACCTCCCCGCACGGCGCCGGCGAAGGGTTCCTGTTAGGGTTGCCTAACCAACATCGATTCGTCTCGATGTCGTCCCCCTCCCGGTCCCGAAAGGTCATTCACCATGCCCTCCCGCCTCCGTCGCCGCGCCTCTGCGGCCCTCGCCGCCTCGACCTGCGCACTGCTCCTGCTCGCCGGCTGCGCCGCCGACCCCACCGCCGCCACCGACGAACCCGCCGACTCCTCGGGCACGCACGAGGTCGAGCACGCCCGCGGCACGACGGCCGTCCCCGACGACCCGCAGCGCGTGGTGACGCTGGAGCCGCTCGAGCTCGACACCGCCGTCGCCGTCGGCATCGAGCCCGTGGGCAGCGCGGTCGCCAGCAACGTCACGGGTGCACCGGCCTACCTCGGCGCCGACGGCGTCGAGCCGGTCGGCACCGTGCCCGAGCCCGATCTCGAGGCGATCGCGGCGCTCAAGCCCGACTTGATCCTCGGCACCGAGGCGCGGCACTCCGAGCTCTATGAGCAGCTCGCGGCGATCGCCCCCACCGTGTTCATCGAGACTCAGGCTGACCCGTGGCGCGACAACGCGCTGCTCATCGGCGAGGCGCTGGGTCGTGAGAGCGAGGTCGCCGATCTGCTGGCCGCTGTCGACGAGCGCTGCGAGGCGCTGGCAGACGAGTACGACGTCGACGGTCAGACCGCGCAGCTGATCCGTCCGCGGGACGAGACGACGCTCAGCCTCTACGGGCCGGTCTCGTTCTCGGGCAGCCTGCTCGAGTGCGCCGGGTTCACGATCCCCGAGCAGGACTGGGCCGACGGACTGCAGGCCGACCTCTCGCCGGAGAACATCCTTTCGGCACAGGCTGATCACGTGTTCGTCACGGTGACCGACGTCGACGACACCTCCGAGATCCCCGCAGCGATCACCCAGAACGCTGACGCCTTCCCGTCGGTGACCCCGGTCGACACGAGCTACTGGGTGTCGGGTGTCGGGCCCAAGGGCGCGCAGGCCGTGCTCGACGACATCGAGACGTACCTCGAAGCGAGCCGTTGACCGCTCTCTCCCTGACCGAGACGTCGGCGCCGCACATGCGGCGCCGACGTTCTCCGCACCGCGGCCTGCGCGCGGTAGGAGGAACGATCGTCCTCCTGGTCGCTCTCGCGCTGGCCGTCGTGCTCTCTCTCACGGTCGGTGCGAACCCGCTCTCTCCGCAGGCGGTGTGGACGACGCTGCAGGGCGGCGGGACACCCGAGACCGACTACATCGTGTTCGATCTGCGCATCCCCCGCACCGTCACAGGCATCGTGGCCGGCGTCGCGCTGGGGGTGGCTGGTGCATTGATCCAGGCCTTCACCCGCAATCCGCTCGCGGATCCCGGCATTCTCGGCGTCAATGCCGGTGCCGCGCTCGCCGTCGCGCTGGGCGTCACCTTTCTCGGTCTGCGCGATGTGTCGCAGTTCGTGTGGCTCGCATTCCTCGGCGCGCTCGTGGTCACGGTGGCCGTCTATCTGATCGGATCCTCGGGACGCGGCTCCGCCGACCCGCTGCGGCTCACGCTCGCCGGTGTCGCGCTCGGGGCCGTGCTCTCGGGCCTCACCACCGGACTGTCGCTGAGCGACCCCGATGCCTTCGACTCCATGCGCAGCTGGAATGCGGGGTCGCTCCTCGGTCGCGGTGTCGACGTCATCCTGCCGGTGCTCCCGTTCGTGGTCGCGGGGCTGGTGCTCGCGCTGCTGCTCGCCCCGGGACTGAATGCCATCGGCCTCGGTGAAGACGTCGCCCGCGCGCAGGGGGCCAACGTCGTGGGCATCCGCGTCGGCGTCATCGCCGCCGTCACCCTGCTGGCCGGCGCCGCCACCGCCCTCGCCGGTCCGATCTCTTTCATCGGCCTGATGGTGCCCCACGTGATCCGTTGGACCTTCGGCGTGGATCAGCGCATCATCTTGCCGCTCTCCGCCGTGCTGGCGCCGGTCATCCTGCTTCTTGCCGACGTCCTGGGTCGCATCATCATCGCCCCGGCCGAGGTGCCGGTCGGCATCGTGGCGGCATTCGTCGGGGCTCCTGTGCTGATCGTGCTGGCGCGCCGGCGCAGGGCGAGTGCGCTGTGAGCGAGTCACGAGTGACCACGCTCACCGACGTCGGGTACCGCCGGCGGATCCTTCGCGCGGGACCCCTGCGGATGCCGGTGCGTCAGCGCAGTATCGTCGCGGGAGTGATCGCCGTCGGCGTCCTGTGCGTGCTGGCCGTTCTCGCTCTGGCACTCGGCGCCTATCCGCTGACGCCGCAGCAGGTGATGCAGACGCTGCTCGGGGGCGGAGACGCCATGGACCGCGCGGTCGTGATCGAGTGGCGACTCCCGAGGGCGCTCGCCGCGGTAACGGTCGGCGCTCTTCTCGGCATCGCGGGCGCACTGTTCCAGACCGTGACGCGCAACCCGCTCGCGAGCCCCGACATCCTCGGCCTGTCCAACGGTGCGTTCACCGGGATGCTGCTCGCACTGGTGCTCGTGTCAGGCAGTTGGCCGGTGCTGACCGCCGGATCGCTCCTCGGCGGATTCGTCACGGCCGCGGTGATCTGGCTGCTGTCCGCCCGCGGCGGGGTGCAGGGGTTCCGCCTGATCGTGGTCGGAATCGGCGTCTCGGCGATCCTCGCCTCTCTGAACACCTGGATGCTGCTGCAGATCGAGCTCGAGACGGCGATGTTCGCCTCGGCCTGGGGCACCGGATCGCTGAACGGCGTCACGGCCGGCCCGCTCACGGGAGCCCTCGCGTGCGCTCTGCCCTTCGTCGTCGGCGCCTTCCTGCTCGTGCCGCGGCTGCGCCAGCTCGGTCTCGGCGACGACATGGCGGCATCGACCGGTGTGCGACCGGGCGCGATCCGCGCCGGGGCGCTGCTCATCGGCGTCGCGCTCGTCGCCGCGGCGACCACGGTCGCGGGCCCCGTCGCGTTCGTGGCTCTCGCCGCGCCCCAGATCGCGCGCCTCGTCGCCCGCACCCCGCACCTGTCGCTCGTGCTCTCGGGACTCTTCGGCGGGGTGCTGCTGCTCGGCGCCGACCTCATCGCGCAGCACGCGCTGCCCGCATCGCTGCCCGTCGGCGTCGTCACCGTGTCCGTCGGCGGCGCCTACCTCGTTCTCATGATCATCCTGGAGATCCGCCGCCGTGCCTGAAATCCCGTCCTCGCCCGAGCACGTTCCGTCCTCCGACACCCGCGCGTCGCGATTGTCGGCCGAGGCGATCAGCCTGTCGTACGACCGCACCGAGATCGTGCGCGATCTGTCTGTCGAGGTGCCAGACGGCGGCTTCACCGTCATCATCGGCCCGAACGCGTGCGGCAAGTCGACGCTTCTTCGAGGTCTGTCGCGGCTGCTCGCTCCGTCGGGCGGACGTGTCGTGCTCGACGGGCAGACGATCGGCTCGTACCCGGCGAAGGAGGTCGCCCGCAGGCTCGGGCTGCTGCCGCAGAGCGCGACGGCTCCCGACGGGATCACGGTCGCCGACCTGGTCGCGCGTGGCCGCTATCCGCATCAGAACCTGATGCGACAGTGGTCGGACGCCGATGAGCGGGCCGTTCGACAGGCACTGGAGGCGACCGGGACCGCCGACCTGGCGGCGCGTCCGGTCGACGCGCTCTCGGGTGGCCAGCGCCAACGCGTGTGGGTGGCGATGGTGCTCGCGCAGGAGACCGACCTGCTGCTGCTCGACGAGCCGACCACTTTCCTCGACGTCGCGCATCAGGTGGAGCTCATGGAACTGTTCGCGCACCTCAACGCGCAGGGCCGCACGCTGGTGGCGGTGCTGCATGATCTCAATCACGCGGCACGCTACGCGACTCACATCATCGCCATGCGCGATGGACGCATCGTCGCCGAGGGACCGCCGCGCGAGGTGATCACGAGCGAGCGCGTGCACGAGGTCTTCGGTCTCGAGAACGTCGTGATCGCCGATCCGGTCACGGGCGGGCCTCTCGTGGTGCCGCTGCGCGGATCCGTACCCTCGGCCGGCCGCTCCGCTCAGAGGGGAGTGCGATCGTGAGCGGATTCGAGGACGCCGAGCGGCCGTGGGCGTACAGCGCGTTCCCCGTCGAGGTGCGCAGGCGCACGATGCTCAGCCCACGGTTCGTCCGGCTGACGCTCGCCGGCGAGAGCCTGCGGAACTTCGCCGCCTGGGGCACGGACCAGCGGATCAAGGTCGTGCTGCCCCTGCCCGACGGCAGCATCGCGGACTTCGGGCTGCTCGACGAACCCACCCCGCATCCCTCCGACTGGTACACCCGCTGGCGTGCACTGCCGGAAGAGCAGCGGAATGTGCTT
>NZ_JAGGPD010000123.1 GCF_018613995.1 Microbacterium sp. ISL-103
ACGCGAACAACGAGATCGGCACGATCCAGGATGTGGCCTCTCTCGCCGCCGTGGCGCGGAACGCGGGGGCGCCGCTGCACGTCGACGCGGTGCAGTCAGCCGGTTGGCTGCCTCTCGCGGACCTCGGCGCGGATGCGATCGCCATCGCCGGGCACAAGATCGGTGCGCCCAAGGGGATCGGCGCTCTCGCCGTTCGCGGACGCATCCCCCTCGAGCCGATCCTGCACGGTGGAGGTCAGGAACGCGGTCGTCGCTCGGGCACCGAGAACGTCGCGGGGGCCGTCGCCCTGGCCACCGCGCTCGAGCTGGCTGAGGCGGAGCGCGATGAGGTGAGCACCCGTGTCGGCGCCATGACGCGTGCATTCATCCACGAGCTGCTGCGTCTCGTGCCGCAGGCGACGCTCACGGGAGATGCGAGCATGCGACTGCCCGGCACCGCGAGCTTCACCTTCTCGGGCGTCAGCGGGGAAGCGGTGCTGCTCGAGCTCGAACGTCGAGGAATCGTCTCGTCGAGCGGTTCGGCATGCGCCGCCGGAAGCGACGAGCCCTCGCATGTGCTGCTCGCCTGCGGGATCGATCCCGCCGTGGCCCAGACCTCGGTGCGCTTCACATTCGGACGCGCCCCCGTGAGCGAGGATCTGCCCGAGCGACTCGCGCTGCTCGTCTTCGAGTCCGTGGCAGCGGTCGCGGGTGGGTGAGGGTCCGATGCTGACAGGCGGCCATAGACTCGGCTGGTGACCGCCACCGCCCCGATAGTGACCGTGATCGTCCCCGGCCGCGACATCGGCCTGTTCGCCCCGGCAGCCCTCGACTCGCTGCGTGCGCAGACCGAGACGCGATGGAGCGCGATCCTCATCGACGACGGCTCGACCGACGACACAGCGGACATCTTCGGGGCAGCCGCAGCCTCCGACCCCCGATTCAGGATGGTGCGCCACGAGGCATCACGCGGGCTCGGTGCAGCGCGGAACGTCGCCATCGACCTCGTCGATACTCCCCTGATCGGTTTTCTCGACGGCGATGACGAGCTGGCACCCACCGCACTGGAGCGCCTCAGCGGCACGCTGGCCGAGACCGGGAGCGACTTCGTCGCAGGGGCCTATGTGCGATCGCGCTTCGACGGCGAGACCTACGTGCCGGGACGCGTGCAGCCCTGGGTTTCTGCGGCGACGTCGCCCGCGCGGACGGGCACGACGATCTTCGAGCACCCGCAGGCGAGCGCCAACATCGTCGCGTGGTCGAAGCTGAGCCGGACCGACCTCTGGAACGACCTGCGGTTCCCCGAGGGCGTGGCCTACGAAGACCAGATCGTCGCCCAGCTGATGTACACCCGGGCGCGATCGTTCGACGTCATCCCCGACACCGTCGTCCGCTGGCGGCTGCGAGCCGACGGCACGTCGATCACGCAGGGGCGCGCACAGCTGCCGGTGCTGCGTGACTACCTCCGTGCGCTCCGGGGCGGCATCCGGGTACTCCACGATGCCGGTGCGCACGCGGCGGTCGCGGCCCGGCTCGAGCTCATTCTGGCGATGGATCTGCCGCCTCTGCGCGACATCGCCCTGACGCACGCCGACCCCGAGTACGCAGCAGAGGTCGCCTCGTTCGTCGCCGAGATCGAGGCGCTCCCCGAGTACGCCGACGCCCGCCCGGACCCCGCACTCACCGCCGCCCTGGCCTGGTGAATCGAGAAGCCAGGAGAACCATGAACCAGTACCTCGCCGACCTCTTCTCGCTCGACGGCCGCACGGCGGTGGTCACCGGGGGCAGCTCCGGGATCGGCCGGGGCATCGCGACCGCACTGGCACGGGCGGGAGCCTCGACGGTCGTCGTCGCCCGAGGCGAAGCACGGATCGATGAGACCGTCGCAGAACTGACCGATGCCGGATGCCGTGCGGCGGGCGTGGTCGGCGATCTCAGCTCGCGCGACGGCATCCGCGCCCTCGCCGACGCAGCGGTCGAACCGTTCGGGGAGCCCGACATCCTGGTGAACTCCGCCGGCATCAACATCCGCCCTCCGTTCGCCGACATCACCGAGGAGGACTGGGATGCGACGATGACCGTCAACGCACTCGCCCCGTTTCTGCTCGGGCAGCGTTTCGCCACCGGGATGGCCGAACGCGGCTTCGGGCGGCTGATCCACATCAGCTCGCAGCAGGCGCACCGCGCCTTCGTGGGCAGCGGCGTCTACGGCGCCTCGAAAGGTGCGGTGGAGTCACTGATGCGCTCGGAGGCCGAGGCGTGGGGCGGCACGGGTGTCACGAGCAACTCGCTGGTTCCGGGTTTCGTCCTCACCCCGCTCAACGCTCGCCTGCAGGAGGATCCCGCCCAGATCGCGGCGCTGGCCGCCCGCACGATGATCGGACGCAACGGACTGCCGGCGGACTTCGCGGCCGCGGCCGTCTTCCTCTCCGGCGAGGGATCGAGCTATGTCACGGGGCAGTCGCTGTTCATCGACGGAGGCCTCTCGGTGCACTGACCCGCGGTCATCCCTCGGCCGGGTAGACCCGTTCGTCTCCGCGCGGAGCATTCAACAGCGGTACGGGTGAGGTGAGGGCTGCGACGGCATCCGCCCCGGCCGAATCCTCAGGAGCTCGATCGGCCCGACGGTCGGCGAGCGCAGCGCTCATTCCCCCGGTGACCGTCTTCTCGATGACGTTCTCGGTCTCGATCACACGCGAAGCGGCGACCTGCTGCGCAGCGAGCTCCGCATAGAGCCCGCCGCGGGCGAGGAGCTCGGACTGCGTACCGGAGTCGACGATCTGTCCCGCTTCGAGCACAGGGAGGACGTCGGCGCCGATCACGGTCGACAGCCGATGCGCGATCGTCAGGGTCGTGCGCCCCTTGGCCGCCTCGTCCAACGCCTCCTGCACGACCCGCTCCGACACGGTGTCCAGGGCCGAGGTCGCCTCGTCGAGCAGCAGCACGGGCGGGTCCTTCAGCAGAACGCGGGCGATCGCGATGCGCTGCTTCTCGCCCCCGGAGAGGCGGTACCCGCGTTCGCCGACGATCGTGTCGTAGCCGTCTTCGAAGCCGGCGATGATGTGGTGGATGTTCGCGGCGGTGCAGGCGGCGATCAGCTCGTCTTCGGACGCGCCCGGCCGAGCGTAGAGCAGGTTCTCGCGGATCGTCGCATGGAACAGGTAGGTCTCCTGCGACACGATCCCCACCTGGTCGATGATCGACTCCTGGGTCAGCGTGCGCACGTCGGCGCCGGCGAAGAGCACCGCGCCGCCGTGCGCCTCGTACAACCGGGGAGCGAGGTAGAGCACCGTCGTCTTGCCCGCACCCGACGGCCCGACGAATGCGACGTGCTGCCCCGGCTCCGCGACGAACGACACCCCCTGCAGCGTGGGCCGTGCGTCGGGCGCAGCGTCCGGATACCGGAAGACGACATCGTCGAACTCGATCCGTCCGCGCGGCCCGGGCGCATCCGCGACCGTGATGGCGTCGGGAGCATCCTGGATCTCGGGAACCAGATCGAGGTACTCGAAGATGCGCGCGAAGAGCGCGGACGACGTCTGCAGGTCGAGGGACACTCGCATGAGACCCATGAGCGGCTGCAGCAGACGCGCCTGGACGGTCGTGAAGGCGACGACGGTGCCGGCGGTGATCGCCCCCGAACCGCCGGCGATCAGATACCCCGACACCAGATAGATGACCGCGGGCACGCTCGCCATGAGCACCTGCACGACGGCGAAGAACCCCTGCCCGCTCATGGCTCGGCGCACCTGCAGCTTCACCTGATTGCGGTTCTCGGCCTGGTAGCGCTGGGACTCGGTGCGCTGACGATTGAACGCCTTCGACAGCAGCATGCCCGAGACGCTCAGCGTCTCCTGCGTGATCGAGGTGAGTTCCGACAGCGATTCCTGCGTCTCCCCGGCGATCCGCGCGCGCACCTGCCCGACGCGTCGCTGGACGATGATGAGGAACGGCATCAGGACGACGGCGATCAGAGTGAGGCGCCAGTCGATGAGGATCATCGCGACCAACGAGGCGATGACGGTGACGACGTTGCCCAGGATGCTGGTGACGGTGTTGGTGAGCACACCCGAGACGCCGCCGACGTCGTTCTGCAGCCGCGACTGGATCACTCCCGTCTTCGTGCGGGTGAAGAAGCCGAGCTCCATCGCCTGCAGATGCTCGAACAGGCGGACACGCAGGTCACCGGTGACGCTGTTGCCGACGGTCGAGGTGAACCAGGTCTGCGCGACGCCGAGAACGGCCGAGAAGAGGAAGAGCGCGACCATCGCGCAGACGAGCCAGAGGAGCAGCTGCAGCTGCGGACCGCCACCGTCGACGGGGAAGAGCGCATCGTCGAAGATGCGCTGGACGATCAGCGGCGGGATGACCGCGATGGCCGCCCCGATGACGACCAGGACGCCGGTCCAGAAGATGCGCCACCGGTACGGCCGGAAGAGGGTGATCACCCGGGCTCCGAGTCCGCTGATCCGCGGCGCCTCGGCGTTGAGCCGTCGTTGCGCGTTCTCGTCCACGCCGCGGAATCCGCCGCGTCCGCCACCCATGCTCATGCCGCAAGCGTAGTCAGCGCGCACGACGTCGGGGTCGAGCGGCGATCCTGATCATCCGCTGTGAGCGGATTCGTCAGGATCCGGAATGAAATGTCGGCCCCTGCCGTTACGCTGAATGGTTCCCGCGCACTCGCGCACTCCCTCCCTTTTTCTGTGCCTAGGAGGCCGCATGTCTGCCGTCGACACCGGATCGATCGCCACGCCCGCCGCCGCCCCGGGTGGCGAGATCGCGCGCAGCGACATGCGCGTCATCTGGCTTCTGCTCGTCGCCGCCTTCGTGGCGATCCTCAACGAGACGACCATGGGGATCGCGATCCCGCATCTGAACGCCGACCTCGGCATCCCGCCCGAGCTCGGACAGTGGCTGACGAGCGCGTTCATGCTGACCATGGCCGTCGTCATCCCGACCACCGGATTCATCCTGCAGCGCTTCACCACGCGCCAGGTCTTCATCGCCGCGATGATCTCGTTCTCTCTCGGCACCCTGGTCGCGCTCGTCGCGCCCGGGTTCGAGATCCTGCTGCTCGGTCGCGTCATCCAGGCCGCCGGAACGGGCATCATGATGCCGCTGCTCATGACGACGATCATGAACGTGGTGCCTCCGCAGTCCCGCGGCCGCATGATGGGCCGCGTGGGTCTCGTGATCTCGCTCGCACCGGCGATCGGCCCGACGCTCGCAGGCGCCGTGCTCGAGACGCTCAACTGGCGCGCGCTGTTCGCGATCATCCTGCCGATCGCCCTCATCTCGCTGTTCATCGGCGTCAAGTGGATGACGAACCTCGGAGAGACGCGTGCCGTGCCGCTCGATGTGCTCTCCATTCCGCTCGCCGCGCTCGGCTTCGGCGGCATCGTGTTCGGCCT
>NZ_JAGGPD010000124.1 GCF_018613995.1 Microbacterium sp. ISL-103
GCCCGTCGCACTTCCATGACTCCGGAACGGCCGGAGGTGCCCGACGCCCCGGGTGCGGAATCCTCGGCCCCCGACGCTGCCGACCCACGGGATCTCCGGAGTCCCGGAGCCGACCGCGCCGCGCATTCCGAGGTGCGGCACGGGTTCCACGGCCACGCCTACGAGCGGGTGCGCGGGATGCTGCGGACGTACGACGACCGGTTCGACGATTACGGCGCCTTCCTGATGCCGCGGCTCGAAGAGGCATGGCGGCTGCTCGCCGATGACGGCACCCTGTACCTGCACCTCGACTACCGCGAGGCGCATTACGCCAAGGTCATGCTCGACGCCGTGTTCGGTCGCGACTGCTTTCTCAACGAGCTCATCTGGGCCTACGACTACGGCGCGAAGTCCCGCCGCCGCTGGCCCACCAAGCACGACACGATCCTCGTATACGTGAAGAACCCCAGCGAGTACGTCTTCAATTCCGACGACATCGACCGTGAGCCCTACATGGCACCGGGTCTCGTGACGGCCGAGAAGGCCGCGCGCGGCAAGCTGCCCACCGACGTGTGGTGGCACACGATCGTGCCGACGACCGGCCGTGAGAAGACGGGGTATCCGACGCAGAAGCCCGAGGGCATCCTGCGGCGGATCGTGCGTGCATCCAGCCGTCCCGGCGACCGCGTGCTCGACATCTTCGCCGGCAGCGGCACGACCGGGGCCGTCGCCTCGGCGCTCGGGCGCGACGCCGTGCTCGTCGACGACAATCCCGAGGCCGTGCGCGTCATGACCGAGCGGATGCCCCACGCCGAGGTCACGCGCGTCGGCGAGTAGCGCACGTACGAGGCCGTTCTTCGCAGGCACGTCGGCCGGAAGGCTGCGCGATAGGGTCGAAGCATGCGACGTATCCGGGGGGTTGTCGTCATTGCGTTAGCGGTGGCATTGGTGGGCTGTGCGGGGCAGGAGGGGGAGCAGGATCCTGCATCGGTCGACGCGATGCTCGAGGTCGAGAAGGTTCCCGGCGTCCTCGTCGCGCCGTACGAGAATCTCGTGCAGATCGATCCCGCCGCGCCGGAGGACGAGATCGTGACGACGGCGCTCGCGGTGCGCGACATCGTCGACGGGATGGGTGAGGACCGTCCGCGCGAACTCGCCATCGTCGCCGTGTATCCGGGTGACCCCTACGTGGATACGAAGTTCAGCACGACCACCTACGACGACCCCGATCGCTTCGCGGATGACGTTCGCCTGTGGGCGAGATTCCTCGACGACGGGTTCACCGAGGTCAGCTACGTCACGGCCACGGAAGGTGTGGGCCCCGGCACGCTGGCGGTGTTCTCGGAGGATCCGGGCGACGCCGGAGTGACGATGGCCGAAGCCTACGGTGCGCTCGAACAGGCCGTGAGCGAACCGCCCTATGCCGATGCTCCGCCGTCGTTGTACGCATCCGTCGATCGCGCCTCGATCTCGAACAGGTCGGGCCGCGTGGAGCTGGATGAGGGATGGATCGAACTGAGCGAGGATCTCGCGAGTCTGGACTACCTGACGAGCGCCAGGATGAGCCTCAATCCCGATGTGACCTGGGTCTCTCTGACCGGCACCGCCGACCTCACGGCCGAGCAGACGGCGCAGATCATGGCTGCGCTCACCAACAGAGGAGTGCTCGGGCCCGCCGTGAACGTGATCTACACCAACGTCACGGCGCTGCCGAAAGACGGCAAGACCACGCTGTACGGAGTGGCCGAATGAGCCGGCGTATCGCGGCATTCGCCGCCGCTGCCGCCATCGCCGCGCTGCTGCTCACGGGGTGCGCGCCCCACTATGCGACCCCCGACGAACGATCGGAATCCTTCGCTGAGCCCGTGTCAGAAGCGGTGAACGAGCTCGATTCCGCCCCTGACGATGTGCAGGTCAGGTCGTCGTCCGACGGAATCACGCTCGAAGCCTTCCTGGGCGACATGTCGTACGACGAGACGCGAGCATTCATCGAGGATGCGCTGCCGATCGTCGAAGACTCGCCGCTCGGCACCATGCCCGTGCGCGTGGTTCTCAGACACATGCAGGAGGGGGCCGAGTCGGGGTCGGCAACGCTCGAGTGGTTGGGGTACGACCCCGAGCGAGCCGATCGCTACTTCGCCGCGGTGCAGGTGTGGCTCGACACTCTGGCAGACCCTGGGGTGCAGTTCGACGAACCTTTCCAGGTGCAAGCCGTCGCCGTCTTCGGCGAGATCAGCGTGAACGACGACCGGGACGTCGACGCCTACAGCGCCGAGGTCATAGCGCAGCTGGAGCAGGCCGGATACGTCGAGCCGAGGATCGTCGCCACCGCGCGGCCGGCGCCGTAGCCGGTCGGAGACTCGCCGTGAAAGAGTCTCGCCGTGAGAGTGTGAGGGGCATGACCGAGTTCGTCGAGGTGCAGACCGCTGCCGGGCGCGTTCGAGGGCGCTGGCGCCCCACCACGGGAGGGCGCGGGGCTGCGCGCTCGGCTGCTTTTCTCGGCATCCCGTTCGCAGAGGCTCCGATCGGTGACCTGAGATTCCAGGCGCCCGTTCCGAAGGCGCCGTGGGAGGGCGTGCTCGATGCACTCGAGTTCGCCGCCACTGCACAGCGCGGAGACCCCGGGGTGACGCTGATCCCCGAGCCGAGTGTCGAGGGCGACTCGACCCTGAACGTCAACGTCTTCACCCCCGACCCCACCGCAGCGGGCCTCGCCGTGCTCGTGTGGATCCACGGCGGCGGCTACTTCGCCGGTTCCCCCGCGAGCCCCTGGTACGACGGGCGCAACTTCAATCGAGACGGCGTCGTCACCGTCTCGATCTCGTACCGGCTCGGATTCGACGGCTTCGGCTGGATAGAGGATGCCCCGTCGAACCGCGGCGTGCGCGACTGGCTGCTCGCGCTCGAATGGGTGCAGCAGAACATCGCCTCGTTCGGCGGAGACCCCGGTCGTGTGACGATCGCCGGGCAGTCCGCCGGTGGCGGAGCCGTGCTCACGCTGCTCGGCATGGAGGCGGCGCAGCACCTGTTCCACGGGGTCCATGCGATCTCGGGAGCGCTCGGAGACGTGTCGGCGCCGCGGGCCGAGGCATTCGGACGAGCGCTCGCCGCGGCGGCGGGCGTCGACCCCACCGTGGCCGGTCTCTCGACTGTGAGTG
>NZ_JAGGPD010000125.1 GCF_018613995.1 Microbacterium sp. ISL-103
TGCATCGGTGATGAGGGATATCATTAAACAGTTGATTGACTCAACAGAGGACTACGTCACCATTGAGTACGACCTCCCGGAGGCGGCAGCTGACCGTGACGTGCTCAACTCCTGGTTCGGTGGGGGAAACCCCGTGATGGGTGATTTTGGTCTTGAGGGGGATGGTCGACACCGCGTCTGGAAGGCTCTTCAGGCCCGGGCTAACGCGGTGGTGCCCGTCCGGTCGTCGCTCAGAGCGCACCCCCGGATGTGGGGTAAGCCCGCGGCAGACGCCATCGATACCGTGCTGACTTAGGTGGACGAGACGATCCGCACCCTGAACGGAAACCAGATGGAATGGTTCGAGTCATACCGGCACTAGTCGTGCGCTGACGTCACACTAGAAGAGCCGTCGGAATCCCGGCGGCTCTCCTCGTGTCCACGGTCCATGGGCGCCGCCGCGACCAGGTCGGGCGAATCGTCGCCTTCGCCGCAGCCAGAACCCCCTCCGACGGAATCGCCGCCCAGTCGTCGTCCTCTTCGATGCCATACAAGTCGGCGTCGATAAAGTTGAGGTGAAACCAGATGTGCGAGTGCTGGCTGAGGTCCAGATTGTGGCCGCCTTCGACGAGCAGTTCCGAGGCCTGCGGGCGGAACGCGGCGACCAGCTGCTCGGATACCATCGGCGACCTCCGGTGTGGGGCGCGTTATCTCGACCACGGTGGCCGAGCCATCCGCCACCCAATCGAACGTCTCCTCGGAGTCGATGCTCCAGTGGCAGCCGGCGAGGTTGGTACTCATCGCCGGTGGCTGGCTCTCAGTACTCCACGCGTGCATCGAGTAGGTGAGCTCTGCCGCGTGATGTGGTGATAGAGCGTGCCGCGTCCCTGAGAGTCCCGTGGCCCTGGTTGAGCGAGTGATAGAGCTTCCAGTCCTCGATGCAGCGGGTGTTCATGGCGCTGATGATGAGGGTCGTCCGGAGGTGAACGTGAAGTGGGGCCGTTGAACTCGCGAATGGCAAACTCTGAGAACAATCCTCGCTACAGAGGTTGAGCCTGTGTGTCGACGCCGCAAACGGCTCATTCTGCCGCGTGAGTAACCGCTGGTCACCTGCAGGGCGCGTTCGGTCCTTGTCTCGCGCCGGCGAGAACCTTCGCCGATTGTTCCAATCTGTGCGAGCCTCGTTGATGACTGACGATTGGGAGCAATGTTCATGCCGGTGAATGAGAAGAACCGTCCATCCATATTCTTGCGCGTCCTGAATGTCGGCGACGGAGCGTGCAGTATCTACACGAGACCGTGGCAGAACGAACACTTCATTGTCGACTGCGGAGCGACGTCGTCCGGGCGGGGCATCGCGTCAGCTACGATCCTGTCGGAAGCGCTAGGGCACTCCTCGCGGGTCATTGAGACAGTGCTGATAACGCACTTCGACGCCGACCATTGGGCGGGCATCATGGCCTACCCGGAAGTGTGGGCTGTTGCGCCTCAGCGGTCGGTCTCAATGCACTACCCCCACCTGCTGCCTCGAGCAGAGGGAAGAGTTCAAGCAGCACACCTGCTGTTCCAAGCTGCGCTTGCCGGGATGTCAATCACGCCCATCACGGGCATCGTTAATGCGTGGATAGCCGGCGGGGCGAGAGTGTTCCCCAGAGCGGTGAAGCGGGGCGACGACATACAGGCAGTCGGCAAGCAGTGGGACGTTCACTGGCCACCCGTTGATTCATCCGTGTTTCGACCGAAGACGCGCGCGACGATGAAGCAGATTGAGGACACCGTGGATGAGCTGTCCGCGGAGAGTGATGTCTTTCGGCGGGGGCTTGAGTCGGTATACACCGACTGGGCCAGCGTCGAGCAGCGCGCCGAAATCGCCGACGGAGAACCTTTGAATGGCGAATCCGACGTCTCAGCGGCCTCGGTCATCGCAAGCCTGAACCTCGACGACGAGCGTCTCACCCGCATTGCTGCGGCTCTCCCCGCATACGCGAACCTTCTCAGCGTGGTCCATTCGACGGACACCATCATCAACTTCGGCGACTGCGAAAAGGCGGGGCTGAACGCGCTGCTCCGTCTTCAAGCGTCGCCCACACCCGACCTGAAATCGGCCTACGAGCTGGTCATCGCGCCGCACCACGGCACTCCGATACCGGGCGTGCGAACTCGGGAGGTGTTTCCCCGCGCCTTGCTCGCGTTCCTC
>NZ_JAGGPD010000126.1 GCF_018613995.1 Microbacterium sp. ISL-103
GCTGCGTCGCACGATCGGGCTGTGCGAGCAGAGTCCGCAGCTGTTCGACGAAGACATCCGGCAGAACCTGCTGTTCGCCAGAGACACTGCGACCGACGACGAGCTGCTCGCCGGGCTCGACCGGGTCGGCCTGGGGTCGTGGGTGCGCGAGCGCGGGGGACTCGATGCGCGGGTCGGTGATCGTGGCGGGCTCGTCTCGGGCGGCCAGGCTCAGCGGATCTCCCTGGCACGAGCGCTGCTGCGAGGCTTCCCGGTCTTGGTGCTCGACGAGCCGACCGCGGGCGTCGACCCCGATGCATCCGACGCGCTGCTGCGCGACCTGCTGCAGGCGGCGGGGGAGCAGTCCGTGCTGCTGATCTCTCACGTCGCCCCTCCGGTCGGGACCGTCGACCGGGTCGTCCGGTTGGAAGACGGGCGCACGGCCTCGGAGTAGACGGGCGATCGGTGGGTTCAGGGTGTCGTCCCCCTTCCCGTTCCCTTCCCCCTTCCCCGGGCACAGTTTCGGATGCCGGGGGCGGCGCGCCGTGGCATCCGTTCGTGCGTCCGGTGTGTCGGGTCTGGGGTCCGAAGTTGTGCCCGCAGCAGGGGAGGGGGAGCGCCGAGTCAGACGTTGAGGTCGGCGCGAGGCTCCATGACGATGCCCTGCGCCTCGAAGACGCGGCGGCGCTCTTCGATGCGGCGGTGCAGCTCGATCTGTGCGTCGTCGACGAGCTGCGGATCGAGCGCGACGGTCGCAGGCTTCGGGTCGCCGTGGTTGGCCTCGATGTAGGCGTCGAGCTCGGGGCCCGAGGTCCACGACGTGATGAGGGCGTAACGCGGGGTCGTGCCCCGGTGCCACACCGCATGCCAGAAGCGCTGGGTGTCGACGATGATGCGAGATCCCTCGCGCAGCGGCAGCCGGATCTCGGTCGCCGGATCGAACCGGTCGGAGCGCAGGAGCAGCAGCGAGTCGGTGTCGTCCGAGAGGTTGTAATAACCGCGAACGACCCAGCCGGTGCCGTCGTCGTTGAGGCGGTTGTTGTCGTCCTGGTGCAGGTTGTACACGGCATCCGCGTACTCGTTGGGCTGCAGCTCGATGACTCGGCAGCGGCCGACTCCCGCCCCGGGCTCGAGGGCGCGGCGCTGCAGGGTCGGCGCGATCGCGACCTGAGACGCGACCCACACTCCGTCTTGGTCGGTGCGGGGCGGGGTCTGGTTCCAGAATCCGTTGCATTCGATCTCGCCGGCGTAGCTCGCGAGCGGGGCGAAGCGGGTGACGCCCGACGAGCGCCAGCCGATGTAGGTGAGATCGAGCCACTCGGCGGGGTCGGATGCCTGGTCGTGGTCGTCGAGCACGACATAGCCGGTCTCTGCCAGCGCCTCTGATGTGATGAAGCCCATTGCGTCCCCTCCGTGCCTCGACTCTGCGGCACCTCCGCGACGGATGCCTTAGGCCATCCTAACCAGGGGCGCCGATGCTCGACGGGGGCACCACCGGAGAAAAGCACCCGCCGATACTCTGGACGCATGACTCAGCCGCAGGGAGCCCTCCTCGTGGGCAGCGTGAACTTCGACGACGCCGAGACAACCATCCGCACCGCCGCTGAACTGCTCGGCCCGCGGCTGCGCCGAATCCCCGACGGTGAGGTGGGCAAGCGATTCCACTGGATTATGTTCCAGCCTGACGTGCTCGGTGAGGCCGAGGGCATCGAGCGCATCGGCGACGAGCCGATCCCGTTCAAGGCAGGACTCGATGCCCGCCCGCTGCGCATCGCGGACGGGGTGGATGCTGCGAGCATCCAGCTCCCGCCGCTGGGATACGCGGATGCCGCGATCGAGTCGTACGCGATCTTCCGCCGCCTGCGCGATGAGGGCGTCGTGCCGGCAGCAACTCGCTTTCAGGTCTCGCTGCCGACCACGGTCGCCGTGGTCTCGTCGTTCTTCTTCGGCGACGACCGTGCCGCGGTCGACCCCGTCTACACCGCAGCCCTGCTCGCCGAGGTCGACCGCATTCTCGCCGCGATCCCGCACGACGACCTTGCAATCCAGTGGGACGTCGCGAGCGAGATGGGTGTCATCGAGGCGGCTCCCGCGTTCGGTCGCGTCATGGATGTCTGGTGGCAGGGCGACCCGTTCCCCGGCCTCGTCTCGCGTCTGGCGGCCTTCATCGATGCCGTGCCGACGGACGTCGAGGTCGGGGTGCACCTCTGCTACGGCGACGTCGCCGAGAAGCACTTCTTCGAGCCGACGGATGCCGCGAACCTCGTCCGCTACGCGAACGCCGTGACCGCGGCATCCGCTCGCGAGTTGACCTGGCTGCACCTGCCGGTGCCGATCTCGCGCGACGTCGAGGCGTACTACGCACCGCTCGCCGGGCTCGAGCACGACGGCGAGCTGTACCTCGGGCTCGTGCACCGCGAAGACGGGGTGGAGGGTGCGGAGCGTCGAATCGCCGTGGCCCAGCGCTTCGCGCCGGAGTTCGGCGTCGCGACCGAGTGCGGCATCGGGCGTGCTCCCGAGGGGGCGACCGAGGGCATCCTGCGCACGCACGCCGAGGTCGCCGCAGCCTGGTGATCGGGCGCTGCCGCTCTCGATTCGCGCCGTGGCGCGGGTTGTCGTAAGCTAGTCCGCGGTGACGTGTCCGAGCGGCCGAAGGTGCAACTCTCGAAAAGTTGTGTAGGGTAACCCCCTACCGTGGGTTCAAATCCCACCGTCACCGCCATGGAAACCCCCGAGAAATCGGGGGTTTTTCCGTATCCGGGGTGGGGCGTGGTGCATTTTTGGTGCATGTTTCATGCTCGGCCAGCGGGCGGACTCGTGAGCGCTCTCGGTGGTGGGGCCCGATATGGATTCACTGCCGGTCGCCCGGGGCGCCGAACGATAGCGCATCCACGGATGTGCGCATCTAGGTCGATAACGGTCCGATCGGGTGATAGCTGGTCTGAGAACCCGTTGCCCAATAGCGTGGTGCGAAAGATGAGAAGCTGAGGAGAGGCGCGATTCGCATGGCTCGCATTCTGATCACCGGTTCGACCGAGGGCATCGGCCGAGCAGCTGCGGTGTCGCTGCTGGACGACGGCCACGACATCGTCGTGCACGCGCGCAACGATGGTCGTCTGGAAGTGTTGGACGAGCTCGTCTCACGCGGCGCCAGACCTATCGTGGGCGATCTCGCCGACCCCGACCAGGTCGGTGACCTGGGCGATCAGGCCGCTGGGATGGGCCCCTTAGATGCGGTGATCCACAACGCAGGCGTGATCGACGGCGCGGCTCTGCTGCCCGTCAATGTGGTCGCTCCCTATCTGCTCACGGAGTCGGTGAGAGCCACGCGCCTCATCTACCTCTCCAGCAGTATGCATCGGGGTGGCCGCCCCGATGTCGGCGACGCTGACTGGAGCGGCGGGTCGAAGACCGTCTCCTATTCCGACAGCAAGCTCCTCGTCACAGTGCTCATGGCGGCAGTGGCTCGGCGCCGGCCGGATGTCGTGTCTCACGCCGTCGACCCGGGGTGGGTCCCCACGAGGATGGGCGGGCCGTCGGCGAGCGATGACCTGGCTCTCGGACATGTGACGCAGGCATGGCTCGCGACGACGAACGATCTGTCTGCTCTCGTCTCCGGGGGGTATTGGCATCACCAACGGCGTCAGACGCCGCACCCCGCGGTGAATGACGAGGCGTTTCAGGACGAGCTGCTGGCTGCGCTGGCCGAGCACACCGGCGTGACGCTGACGCCATGACGTGCGGTCGCCGACGAGCGACCCTTCGCTTCGACGCCGACATGAAGTCAGTAGGCGCGCCGCACCTCTGACGGGTGCCCTGCCAATACACCCTTCGATAGAGACTCCTATGTGCCTCGGCGGGGGCGCACGATGGACGCATGCCTGCCGCCTCGACAAGTCCCGAGCGTCACCCGCGGTCTGCTGCCGTCAGTGCTCCTGCTTCTGACGGTGTTCGGGCCGATCTCGATGGACCTCTACCTTCCGGCCCTGCCGGCGTTGATCGAGGAGCCCACTCCCGTCGCGTGATCGAGAGCAACGTGTCCAGGCCGCGCAGATCTCTCGCGTTCGCCGCAGTCGCCATGCTGGGGTGTGTCGTCACCGCGTGCGCCCCGACGCCGGTCGCCTCACCCGATACCTCGCCTACTCCGACCGCCAGCCACGTGGCAGCTCCTGACCCACCCGCGACGACGGCTGTCCCCGAACCGGAACAGGTCGTCGGCACGATCGTTCGGTTCACGTCCGATCGCACCAGCGTCGATGTGACGATCGGAGAAGACAGTCCCGGCGTCCGTGACTTCCTCTCGATGCTGCCGCTCGAGCTGACGGTCGAGGAGTTCGCCGGTGCGGAGAAGATCGCCTACCTGCCGCGCGAGCTGAACCATGAGGGCTCACCCGGCTCCGACCCGGAAGACGGTGACCTCATCTATTACACGTCGTGGGGCAACCTCGGGTTCTACTACGACGCGACCGGAATCGGATACTCCGATGCCACCCTCCACCTCGGCACCTACTCCGCCACCGAGGAGCAGCTGTCGCTCCTCGAGGGCATCCCGGTGACGATCGCTATCGTCGACTGACACCTCACCGGAAGCGTCCGCAAGGCGTCACCTCCTGCGCCGAGCCGCTACTTCGCCTGACGCCTGACCAGCCACGCGATCGTCGCCACGAGGATCCCGAGGAACAATCCGCCGCTGATGCCGAATCCGACCCCGATGGGTTCGACGAACATTCCGACCAGCACCCCGACGAACACGCCGGCCAGCACCCCGATCGTGATGTATTTCACCATGCCTGCATCGGTCGCCCCGGGGTCGCTCATGCTCCTCAGTGTGCACGACCGTTCCTCAGCGCACCAGGGCGCCGAGTGGACGCAGATGATGAAATCTCGCGATCAACCGCATGATTCGTACGGCGGCTCGTCGAGGGTCGTCACCGTCACTGCCCAGATGATGTCGGTTCCGGCCATGTAGGTCACAGGATTCCCTGGTCCCCGGGCGTCGTAATGTGGAGCGATGGACACTCGCATCCGCGCCCTCACGGTCGTTCCGGTCTGTCTGGTCGTTCTTGCCTCTGTGGTCACCGGCTGTACTTCGAGCGCAGCGCCGGAGCCGGTCGCACCAGCAACGACATCCGCATCGACGCCATCGGCGACGACAGCGCCTCCCGCGGGAGGATTCGCCTATCCCGATAAGACAGACCCCACTCAGGTGGCCATCGCTCTCAAGTACGGGGAAGGCAACGACCCCTCGGGCGAGATCATCGCGGGCCCCGCTGCGCTCGTCGAGGACCGACAGTTCACCATCGAGGGGCGGTGCGAGGGAGACGGCGTCGGGTTCGAAGTGGTGACCGCCGATGCCGAGAGGCGG
The DNA here is from genome assembly GCF_018613995.1 of Microbacterium sp. ISL-103. GTDB lineage: Bacteria > Actinomycetota > Actinomycetes > Actinomycetales > Microbacteriaceae > Microbacterium. Next base: position 5,345 of record NZ_JAGGPD010000126.1, read on the forward strand.
GTACTCGCCGAGGGGGACTTCAGATGCGACGATCCGCCGACCGGCGAGTTCTCGTATCGGCTGCAGTACGCCGGTGTGGTGCAGGTGAACCTCCTGGATGCTGATGACGTCGATCGGGCATGGGTGCGCGTCGTTCAGCCCTGAGCCCGTTCAGTGCTGAGGTCGGGATCTCCTGCGCGGCGGCGAGGACTCGGGAAAGTAGTGCACCTCTCTGGGTTCGCCGTCGGTGTGCGCCCGGGTGGCCGCCTGTATCTCACGATCGCGACCGGTCAGTCTCTGGGTCTGCTGCCGTCGGTACTCGCCCCAGGAGGGGACCATGAAGGACTCGAGCAGCAGGTCCTGCTCTTCGCCGCTGCGGAGGAGCGTCCATCGGTACCCGCCGGTTCGCCGCCGCGAACTCTCCACCAGTCGCATGGATTCTCGGAACGTGTCGATGCTGTCGGGTCGCACGGTGTAGATGATCTGCACGAGAACGGGGCCGTCGGTCGGCTGCGGGTCGAGGACGAGGGTCGGGGTGGGCCACGACATCGAGACGGTCCGGTCGACGGTGCCGGTGCCCGGCAGAAGCGGCAGCCACATCACACTGGCTGCGATGACGACGAGCAGCGCCGCGGCCACGGCCAGCGATGTCGCCGTGCCGACTGCTCCGGCCAGGGCGCCCCAGCCGAACGACCCGACGGCCATCGTTCCCATGAAGACGAGGATGTAGATCGATGCTCCTCGCGATCGCACCCACTGCGGGAGAGTCAGTTGCAGTGCGGCGTTCAGCACGGTGAGCGTGCCGATCCAGGCGACCCCGGCGAGAACGAGCAGCAGCAGCAGGGGGACGAACGGCAGCCATGCCGCGGCGAGCGTGCCGGCGGCGAACAGCAGAGCGCTCGCCGCGATCACCGCGTTGTCCGAGAACCTCTTCCGGGCGATGGGCAGAACGAAGATACCGAGCACGGCGCCGGCACCGAGGGCGCCGAGAAGGAGGCCGTAGCCACTCGAGGTGAGGTCGAGTCGGCTGGCGGTGACAGGAAGCAGCGCCCACAGAGCGCTGGCAGGTAGGGCGAAGAGGGCCGATCTCAGAAGGATGCGTCGCACGAGGTGGGCGGATGTGACGTACCGAACGCCTGCACGTAGCGCGGCCATGAATGGTTCCCTGTCATCGAGCCCGCTCTGCGGCGGCCGCTGCCACCACACGAGCGCGACGACTGCTCCGATGAAGCTGAGCGCGTTGATGCCGAAGACCACGGGTGCGCCGAACAGCGACAGCAGCACTCCGGCAAGCGCGGGGCCGACGGCGCGGGCGCCATTCACCGTGACGCCGCCGAGCGCCGAGGACGCACCGATGAGCGGACGCGGCACGAGTTCCGGTTGGATCGCCTGCCAGGCCGGAGACGTCAGTGTGGAGGTGATCCCGAGTAGGAACGTGAAGCCGAGGATCGTCCACGGAGTGAGGTCGTTCAGGAAGGCGATCACGGTCAACGCTGTGGCGATCACCGCGCTCGCCACCGAACCCCAGATCAGCAGTCTGCGGCGATCTAGGGAATCGGCGAGCACCCCCGCAGGGAGGGAGAACAGCAGGGCCGGGGCCAGACTCGCTGTCTGCACGAGCGCGATGATCGTCGCTCCGGCTGCGGCGTCGACGAGATACCACTGCGCGCCGACGGTCTGCATCCAGGTGCCGATGTTGCTTCCCAGTTGCGCGAACCACAGCACCCGAAACGCCGGGATCGCCAACGGTGCCCATGCGGATACGGGGCCGGATCTCGGCGCGTCGGCTGAGGAAGTCATCCGTGAGCGTCCGCTGCCTCGGAGCCGAGGACCTCTCGCACCGCGAACAGGCGGGTGGCGACCAGCAGGTCCTCTGACATATCCGGCTGTCCTTCCGCAGAGAGCATCGGGCCTGGCGGCTCGATGCAGATCGTATAACCGTCGATCGCAGGATGACGTCGATCGGTCGTTTTTTCGACAATCGTCGGAAGGCCGGCAGCCGGCGGTCCGTTGCGCGGTCGAGCAGCCTCAGCCCCACGCATCCATCGACGGCCCAGCCGAGCAGTCGCGTGAGCTGGATCGTCGCTCTGGCAAATCGCGTGGCACGGATCGGTGAAAAGGAGTACTTCGCATCGAGAATTCCGCGGCTGCCTCGCGAGAATATGGCAAATCTGTGGCACATTGCTTGCTCGCCCGCCATGTCGATACCTACAGTTCGAGCAAGCGAGCGAGACCGCCGCCCACGAGAACCCGACCAGCGGTACCGCACAGCGGACGACGGCGAATATCCCGATCGCCACACCGCTGCGGAACCGCCGATGGAGGCGACATGACGACCACTTCTGTACCCAAGAAGACGCCCGCGAAGGCGGCGATCGCGTCCTGGATCGGCACGACGCTGGAGTACTACGACTTCGCGGTCTACGGCACTGCCGCGGCGCTCGTGCTCAACCAGCTGTTCTTCCCGCCGGAGCTGCCCGAAGGCATCCGCGTGCTGCTGAGTATGGCGACCCTCGCCGTGGGGTATGTCGTGCGCCCGCTGGGGGCCTTCATCCTCGGCCCGCTCGCTGACCGCTTCGGCCGCAAGTTCGTGATGATGCTGACGCTCTTCGGCATCGGCATCTGCACGTTCATCATCGGCTGCCTGCCGACGTTCGAACAGGTCGGCGTCCTCGCTCCGATCCTGCTGGTGGTGATCCGCATCATCCAAGGCCTGTCGGTGTCGGGTGAGCAGGCGAGCGCGATCTCGATGAGCCTCGAGCATGCCCCAGACAACCGCCGAGGATTCACCACGAGCTTCGTGACGAGCGGATCCGCCTCCGGTGGTCTACTGGCGACTGCGGTGTTCATCCCGTTCGCCGCGCTGCCTCAGGAAGACCTGCTCGGCTGGGCCTGGCGCATCCCGTTCTGGCTCTCGGCCGTCGTGGTCGTGGTCGCGTACCTGATCCGTCGCAACCTCGAAGAGCCGCCGTCCTTCGTCGAGACCCAGGCGATCAAGGTGCAGCTCGCACCGATCAAGCAGGTCACCCGCTTCCACTGGGTCGCGATCATCCGTGTCGCCGCCTGCGCCATGATCGCCGGTGTCAGCTACCTGTTCGCCACGTTCTCGGTGGCGTTCGCGACAACGGGGTACGGACTCGACAAGGCGACCATGCTGTGGGTGCCGGTGCTGGCAAGCCTTCTCGCTCTGCTCTACACGCCGCTCGCCGGATACGTCTCCGACCTCATCGGTCGCAAGACCGTCTTCATCGTCGGAGCGGTCGGTGCGGGCCTGACCACCGTGCCCTACCTCTGGGCGATCACACAGGGCGACTGGCCGTTGATCTTCGTGCTCGGCATCCTGTGCAACGGCTTCTTCTACTCCACCGCGAACGCGGCCTGGCCGGCCTTCTTCGCCGAGATGTTCCCGAACCGGGTGCGCGTCTCTGGCCTCGCCGTCGGCACGCAGATCGGCTTCGCGATCGCCGGAGCGATCGGCCCTGTCGCCTCGACGGCGCTCGCTGGAGAGGATCTGCAGAACTGGATCGGACCGGCCTTCCTCGGCATCGGTCTGATGCTCATCGCGGTGATCGCGGCGCTGACAGCCACCGAGACCCGTCGCTACACGCTCGACGAGGTCGACGACGTGCAGCAGACGCAGAAGGAGAAGGATGCCGTCACGGCGTCGATCCTGATCCCGTAACACCGACCACCGTGAAGGACCCCGGATGCTGACGGCATCCGGGGTCCTTTGCCCGTCTGGCTCCTGCCTCGCCGCCGCCGGTGTCAGCTCCGCAGCGGACCCGTCGAGGACCGCACGGTCAGGTGCGCCGAGATGTGATCGATGCGGTCGGAGCGGTCGCGCGAGGAGAACCGGCCGATGAGCATGTCGACGGCGGCACGGCCGGCGCTCTCACCGGGCGAGGTGACAGTGGTGAGCGGCGGATGCGAGAACGAGGAGCCGAAGATGTCGTCGCACCCGACCACGCTGAGGTCGTCGGGGATCGAGACGCGGAGCTGCCGGAAGCGATCGAGCGCTCCGATCGCCAGCACGTCGTTGAAGAAGATGCAGGCAGTGGCGCGGGTGAGCACGACGGCATCGGCAGCTGCCGCCCCGTTCGCGAGCGTCGGCTGATATCGACCGACCGTGACGAGGTCGACGCCTCTTTCGTCGGCGGCTGCGGTGATCGCATCGAATCGCGTGTGGTCGGTCCATGACCCGTGAGGTCCACGGACGTACGCGATGCGCGTGTGGCCGAGCGAGTTCAGATAAAGCACGGCCTGGGCGAGCCCCGCCGGGGTGTCGATCACCACGCCGGACAGCCCGGGGGCTGCCCTGTTGATCATCACGGTCGGTGCGATCTGCGAGATGGCGCGCAGCGCCTCGTCGTCGATCCGAGGGGACGACACGACGATTCCGTCGACCGTTCGTGCCATCTCCCGCAGCCACTGCTCTTCCATCGGGAGCGACTCCTCGGTGCTGACGAGCAGATGCAGATAGCTGGCTGCGCGGATCTGCGCCTGCGCGCCGCGCGTCACGTCGAGGTTGAACGGGTTGGTGAGGTTCGGGAGGACGAGTGCGATGGTGCCGCGGGCGAGACGGTTCTCGGCGGCGGGGAGGAGCGCCGAGGTGTAGCCCATCTCCTGCGCCTTGCTCGTGATGCGTTCGTACATCGCCGGGCTCACCCGGTTCGGATTCGACAGGGCGCGCGACACCGTCGACGGTGCGACGCCGAGAGCCTCGGCGATCTCGGTGAGAGTGACGCGACGCTGGACTCGGCGTGCGGGAACGACCATGGGTTTCCTCCTGCGGATGCGCGTGTCGACGACACTACCGAACAGGCGCCGTCGGGGAAAGGCAAATGGCAAGGAATTTGCCAAAGTGAGGACGCCGATACCCCGCGAATACAGGAACTTAGCGAGATTTTCGGCACGGAAGTGGCATGAGTTGAGGACTCCTGATGTCGTCCGTCCTAGCCTGATTCCCACAGCGGAATCGATGAGGAGAGGAGCTGGCGATGACACGCAGGATCGATCTGGTCGAAGATCTCGGCGAGGGCTTCGGACCATGGCGGATGGGCGATGACGCGGCTCTTCTCGACATCCTCACCTCGGCGAACATCGCCTGCGGCTTCCACGCGGGCGACTCCCAGATCATGGACGAGACGGTGCGTGCCTGCGTGCAGCGCGGTGTCGGAATCGGCGCACATCCGTCGTTCCCCGACCTGCAGGGCTTCGGGCGGCGCGAGATGGCGTTGACGGCCGACGAGGTGCGCACCGACGTCCTCTACCAGTTCGGTGCACTGCAGGCCTTCGCGGCATTCCATGGCACGACGGTGACTCACATCGCCCCGCACGGGCGTCTCGGCAACCTCGTCGCGGTGCGCGAGGACTACGCGGAGGCCGTCGCCACTGCGGCGCAGCGCATCGACCCCGAGCTCATCGTCCTCGCGCAGGACGGCAGACTCGCCGACGCCGCGCGGGCGGCCGGGCTCCGCGTCGGCATCGTCGGCATCGCCGATCGGGCGTACGAGGATGACGGCACTCTGGTGCCCCGGACCGAGCCGGGTGCCGTGATCCACGGCGGCGAGGAGATCCGGCGCCGCACGGTGCGGATGGTCGTCGACGGGGTGATCGAGAGCCGCAACGGCGTGCTGATCCCGGTCGTATGCGACACGGTGCTCGTGCACGGCGACACGGCCGGCGCGGTCGACCTCGCCCGCGGGATCCGCGAAGGCCTCGAAGATTCCGGTGTCGAGATCGCGCCTCTCGCGGACTGGTTGGAGTGAGGAGACGCCATGTCAGAGGCATCCGTCGTCGTCTCACCCAGCGGCAACTCCGCGCTGCGCGTGGTCAGCGTCCTGGCCGACCGCGAGGCCGGGTGGCGTCTCGTCCATCACCTCGCGCGCTTCGTGGACGCGGCCCACGTGCCCGGTGTCGAGTGCGTGATCCCCACCTATGACGCCGCATTGATCGAGATCGATCCGGCGGAGGTGTCGCTCGACCGACTCGGCGACTACCTCGCCCATGTGATCGAGGGACTCGACCACGATCGTCCGCTCACCGACACCCCGCGCACGTTCGACGTGCCCGTGCTGTACGACCTCGACGGCGAGCTCGACCTGCAGACGGTCGCCGCGGCGCAGAGTCTCAGCGCGGAGGAGATCGTGCGTCTGCACAGCGAGCCCACCTACGTCGTGCGGTGTCTCGGCGCTCCCGGTGGGTCGCCGATGCTCGACGGTCCTCCCTTCCCCAACCCGGTGCCGCGTCTCGCGAGTCCCCGCGCGCATGTCCCGCAGGGCGTCGTGTCGGTGGCCGGCCGTCAGGCGACGATCACCCCCGCCGCAGCGCCCGGCGGCTGGCCGTTGATCGGCCGCACGCCCCTGACGGTCCTCGACCTCGATGCCGAGCCGTTTGTGCCCTACGAGCCGGGCGACCTCATCCGGTTCACTCCCATCGGCCCCGACGAGTACGAGTCGCTGCTCGGAACGCGGATGGTGGCGCGATGAGCGCCGGCATCCTGACCATTGTCGAGGCCGGCTCCACACACGTCACCGATCTCGGCCGCCGACGCGGCCCGCGCTACGGCGTTCCGGTGAACGGCGCCCTCGACCAGCGATCGGCGCGGATCGCGAACATCCTCGTCGGCAATCCCGAGAACGCGGCGCTGCTCGAGATCACGGCGCTCGACCTCGAGTTCGTCGCAGATATCGACATCCTGATCGCGGTCACCGGCGCCGACGGGCATCTCACGATCGACGGAGTCGGGCGGCCCAGCGGCCAGCCGGTGTCGGTTCGTGCGGGGGAGGCGGTCGCGCTGCGGCAGCTGCAGGGCGGGCTGCGTGCCTACCTCTCCGTGCGTGGCTCCTTCGACGTCCCCCTGCTGCTGGGCAGCTGCGCGCCGGACTCGGTCCTCGGATTCGGCGGGAGACTCGCGGCCGGGGCGACGCTCGATCTGCGTCAGGCGACGTCGCCGCTCTTCAACGATCACTTCAGCGCGGAGCTGTACAGCCTCGACGTGCCGCGGATCCCCGCAGGGTTCGTCGTCGACGTCACGGACGGCCCCGACATCGACGACTTCGCAGGCACGGCGGATCGCCTCTTCGAGCAGCCGTACCTCGTCACCCCGACGAGCAACCACATCGGACTGCGGATGACGGGGCCCCTGCCCGAACGCATCAGCCGCGGCGAGGTGCTCTCGCGGGGAGTTCCGGTGGGGGCGGTCGAGGTGCCGCCCGGAGACGAGCTGCTCGTCCTGCACCGGGGCCGTGGGGTCACCGCCGGATACCCCGTGCTTGCCGTCGTGACCTCGAGTTCGCTCGACGTGCTCGCCCAGGTGCGCCCGGGCCAGAGGCTGCGGTTCCGCCGCGTCTCGTCGGCGGAGGCCGCTGCGCGCACCCGTGCTGACCTCGTCGCCCTCGATGCTCTCCGTCTTCGTGTCGGAGCCGTGTTCGCGGCTCTCGACGCGCTCTCCCTGTCAACCACCGGAAGGACCCTGCTATGACTTTCTCCGACTACGAAGTAGCCGTCGTCACCGGCGCCACCAGCGGCGTCGGGCGAGGGGCGATCGACCTCTTCCTCTCGAAGGGGCTCACCGTTCACGCGATCGCGCGCGACGAGAAGCGGCTCGCAGAGCTCGCAGATAGGGGGGTCATCGCCCACGCACTGGATGTGCGGGACACGGATGCCCTCACCCGTGCGCTCGAGGGTGTGGAGGCCGACATCGTGCTGAACAGCGCAGGTGTCAGCCGCGCGGGCAACCTGCTGAGCTCCTCCGCCGAGGATCTGGACGACCTGGTCGAGGTGAACCTCACCGCGGTGATGCAGATCCTGCGTCTGCTGTACCCCGGGATGGTGGAGCGGGATCGCGGCCATGTGCTCAACATCTCCTCGATCGCCGGGCACTACAACTTCTTCGGCCACACCGCCTATCACGCGACCAAGGCGGCCGTTCATCAGCTCTCGCGTCAGCTCCGCAACGACGCACTGGGCAAGCGGGTGCGGGTCACCGAGCTCAGCCCCGGCCGCATCGAGACCGAGATCTTCTCACGCAACCTCGGTGGAACCCCCGAGACGGATGCCGAGGCCTGGGCGACCTACTACGAGGGCTTCGAGTCGCTCACCGTCGACGACGTCGTCTCGGCGATCGAGTTCGCGGTCGACGCGCCGTCGCACGTCAACATCGGACTCGTCGAGCTGATGCCCACCTTCCAGGTGCCGGGAGGTCTCACCTTCGACCGCCGCGACGCCGCACTCCAGGCTGCAGAGTAAGGACACCACCATGGTTCACGTCACCACCCGTATCGAGCGCGCCGACGCCGCCGACATCGCCCGCCTCGGCGAGTTCACCGCCGCGACCATCCACGAGGCACAGGGCCGCCGCGGCGCCCTGAATGCGAACATCAAGCCCATCGACCGCGACACGTCGTTCGTCGGCTCGGCCTTCACGGTCGTGTGCGCTCCGCGCGACAACCTCATGCTCCAGGTCGCCATCCACTACGCGCAGCCGGGAGACGTGCTCATCGTATCGGCGGGCGAGTTCGCCGAGGCGGGCATGTTCGGCGATGTGCTCGGCAACGCCTGCAAGGCGAAGGGCATCGCGGCTCTCGTGACCGATGCCGGGGTGCGTGACACGCAGGAGCTGCGCGAGCTCGGACTCCCGGTCTTCTCGGGGAGCGTGTCGATCAAGGGCACGGTGAAGGAGACCCTCGGCGCCCTCAACCAGCCGGTCGTCTTCGCCGGCGAGATCATCCACCCAGGCGACATCGTCAAGGGAGACGCCGACGGCGTCGTCGTCGTCCGGCGGGAGGAGGCGCGGGAGGCCGCCGAGCTGTCGGCCACCCGGGATGCCCACGAGGCCGAACTGATCACGAAGTACTGGGCCGGCGGCACCACGATCGAGCTCTGCAACCTCTCCGAGGTGCTGAAGGCGAAGGGTCTCACGTCCGACATCGAGGACCCGTCATGACCGACGTGATCGCGTCGTCGTTCCGCGCGGCGGAGCGCCTCGGCCGTATCAAGCCCTCGCCGAGCACCGCCGCGGCGGCGCGGGTGCGCGAGCTGAAGTCGCAGGGGCGCCGCATCCTCGACCTGACCGTCGGCGAGCCGGACTTCGACACTCCCGAGCACATCAAGCAGGCGGCGATCGCCGCGATCGACGCGGGCGAGACGAAGTACACCCCGGTCAACGGCACGCCGCGCCTTCGCCAGGCGATCGGCGGGTCGCTGCGGCGCACGCACGGGATCGAGTACTCCGACGCCG
>NZ_JAGGPD010000127.1 GCF_018613995.1 Microbacterium sp. ISL-103
TCGACGAGCTGTCGGGCGAGCGCCGATTCGAGGATGCGGTCTGCCCACATGCCTCCCCACCAGGCCCGATCCTCGGGGGTGGCGTACGTCCAGGTGGACGTCGTCGCCGTCACGTCGTCGAACCCGGCCGCGCGCGCCCACGCGAGAAGGCGGCGCCCCGCATCGGGCTCCCCGCCGTTGGCGCGCGCTGCTCGCCGGTAGAGATCGAGCCAGTGGTCGAGCTCGGGAAGCAGCGGGAACCAGATGAAGCCGGCGTAGTCGGCGTCGCGTGCCGCTACCACTCCGCCCGGCGCGGTGACGCGGCGCATCTCGCGGAGCGCCTGCACCGGATCCCCGACGTGCTGCAGCACCTGGTGCGCGTGCACGATGTCGAAGCTGTCGTCGGCGAAGCTCAGCGCATGGACGTCTTCGACGGCGAAGTCGAGGTTCGACAGGCCCCTGCTCGCCGCGAGGCCCCGCGAGAGCGAGAGGGCGTTCTCGTCGATCTCGATCGCCGTGACATGGGAGACGACGCCGGCGAGATCGACGGTGATGCTGCCCGGACCCGCGCCCACGTCGAGCAGCCGGGCGGTCTCGGTCAGGTGCGGCCGGAGGTACTCCGCGGAGTTCGAGATGTCACGGCTGCTGTGGGAGCGGAGAACGGACTCGTGATGCCCGTGCGTGTAGATGGCCATGTCTCAGTCTGGCACTCCGCGTGCCGCCGTCCGGTCAGTGCAGCCCTGCGACGGCACGACGGATCGCCTCTCGGTCGGGCTTGCCCGAAGCGAGCACCTCGAGCTCGTCGACCATGATCAGCCGCGCCGGCCTCGCGTGCTTGCCGAGCTCTTCGGCCACCACGTCGCGGGCATACGCCAGCTGCTCGGACTCGCTGCGCCGCAGCACCTCGCCACGGGGCGCGACGATCACCGACGCTTCGCCCCAGTGCTCGTCATCGACTGCCACCACGACCGCGTCGATGAGCCCCGGGACTCGGCGGACGAGTCGTTCGACACGATCGAGCGAGATGTTGATACCGCCCGACACGATCACGTTGTCGGCTCGGCCGTGCACGCGCACGACTCCGTCGTCGACGAGGCCGAGATCACCCGTGTGATACCAGCGGATGCCGTGCTCGTCGCGCGAGAAGTTCTTCGCCGTAAGCTCGCCGTCGCCGAGATATCCGTCAGCGAGCATCGGGCCCGCGATCCTCAGTTCGCCGTCGACCGTGCGCACGGCGACCGTGTCGAGCGGGACGCCGTCGTAGACGCACCCTCCGCTGGTCTCGGTCGAGCCGTAGGTGCGCACCAGGCGGATCCCGAGGTCGTCCGCGCGCTCCCGAAGGGGCTCGGGCAGCGCCTGCCCGCCCACCAGGATCGCCCGGTACGCCTGGAGCGCTGCTCGCACCGGCCCGTCACCGGACGCGTCCAATAGCGTCGAGAGCTGGGCAGGCACGAGCGAGGTGTACAGATCGGGGATCGCTGCCCCGAGACCGGCTTCGGGGCGGAGCATCGAGAGCGTCGCCTCGGCGAACGACGCGGGCGAGAACCGGCCGTCGAGAGTCACCGGGTGCGTGCCCGCGACCAGCGACCTCACCATCACCTGAAGGCCGGCGACGTATCCGGCAGGAAGCGCGAGCAGCCAGCGCCCGCCGCCGATCCTCGCGGCTGTCGCGTCGGCGCTCGCACGCCGGGCCTCCGCACTCAGCGCCCCGCGCTTGGGGATCCCGCCCGATCCCGACGTCGCGATCCCCCCCGCCGTGCCCTGCGGCACCCG
>NZ_JAGGPD010000128.1:0-313 GCF_018613995.1 Microbacterium sp. ISL-103
GGTCTTCCCAGAACACGTGCAGCGCACCGCATCCGATCAGTTCGCCATCGGCCTCGGCGACGACGAACTCCTGCACCGCGCCATAGAGCACGGCGCGGTCCTTGCCGAGAAGGATGCGCTGCTCGACCATCGGCTGCAGAAGATTCCGGATGCCGATGATGTCGGCGCTGCGCGCCGGACGGACGATGTACTCGCTCACCCCTCAAGCCTAGAACCCGTCGCCTGCCGAGACCCTGAGCCAGCCCGGAATGCCGGAGTCCTGCCCCCTCCCGGTTCCGGCCCCGGCCCCGGCCCCGACCCCGGCCCCCGCCCC
>NZ_JAGGPD010000128.1:452-9970 GCF_018613995.1 Microbacterium sp. ISL-103
CCGCAGCATCCGCCCCTTCTCGTGATCAGGTCACTCCCCGCTGGCGACCGCCAGGTCGGGGGTGCCGGAGATCGCTCCGCCGGTGTTGACGCCGACCGCGACCTTCTCGCCGCGCGGGCCGTGCTCGAAGAGGAACTCGCCGTCCTTCGAGTCGACCTTCACGTGGTCGCCCGGGTTGAGCTCGCCGTGCAGGATCTTCTCGGACAGACGATCTTCGACCTCGTGCTGCATCGCGCGACGCAACGGGCGAGCACCGAGCGCCGGGTCGAACCCGATCTCGATCAGGCGCTCCTTGGCGGCCTGTGACAGCTCGATCGTCATGTCGCGGTCGAGCAGACGCTCGCCCAGACGCTTCGTGAACAGATCGACGATCTGCACGAGCTCGTCCTTCGACAGCTGCGGGAACACGATGATGTCGTCGACACGGTTGAGGAACTCGGGCTTGAAGTTGCGCTTGAGCTCTTCGTTGACCTTGCCCTTCATCCGGTCGTAGTTCGTCGAGTTGACGCCCTCGATCTGGAATCCGACCGGGCCACCGGCGATGTCACGAGCACCGAGGTTGGTGGTCATGATGATGACGGTGTTCTTGAAGTCGATCACGCGGCCCTGACCATCGGTCAGTCGACCCTCTTCGAGGATCTGCAGCAGCGAGTTGAAGATGTCCGGGTGGGCCTTCTCGATCTCGTCGAACAGCACCACGCTGAACGGCTTGCGGCGCACCTTCTCGGTGAGCTGGCCACCCTCTTCGAATCCGACGAATCCGGGAGGGGCGCCGAACAGACGCGAGACGGTGTGCTTCTCACCGAACTCGCTCATGTCGAGCGAGATGAGAGCGGCTTCGTCGTCGAACAGGAACTCGGCGAGCGCCTTGGCGAGCTCGGTCTTTCCGACGCCCGTGGGGCCGGCGAAGATGAACGAGCCCGAGGGACGCTTCGGGTCCTTGAGACCGGCGCGCTGACGACGGATCGTCTTCGAGAGCGCCGCGATGGCCTCTTCCTGACCGATGACGCGCTGGTGCAGCGCCTTCTCCATGAAGACGAGTCGCGAGGACTCCTCTTCCGTCAGCTTGAAGACCGGGATGCCGGTGGCCTGTGCGAGCACCTCGGCGATCAGACCCTCGTCCACGACCGCAGCGGTCGCGACGTCACCTGAACGCCACTGCTTCTCGAGGCGCAGGCGCTCGGCGAGAAGGCTCTTCTCCTCGTCGCGCAGCGATGCGGCCTTCTCGAAGTCCTGGTCCTCCGACGCCACTTCCTTCTGCTCGCGGACCTTCGCGATCTTCTCGTCGAATTCGCGCAGCTCGGGCGGGCTCGACAGGATGCTGAGGCGCAGGCGGGCGCCGGCCTCATCGATCAGGTCGATGGCCTTGTCGGGCAGGAAGCGGTCGGACACGTAGCGGTCGGCGAGGTTCGATGCCGCGACGATCGCGCCGTCGGTGATCTGCACCTTGTGGTGCGCCTCGTACCGGTCGCGCAGCCCCTTGAGGATGTTGATCGTGTGGGGCAGGCTCGGCTCGTTCACCTGGATCGACTGGAAGCGGCGCTCGAGAGCGGCATCCTTCTCGAAGTGCTTGCGGTACTCGTCGAGCGTCGTGGCACCGATGGTCTGCAGCTCGCCACGGGCGAGGAGCGGCTTCAGGATGCTGGCCGCATCGATCGCGCCTTCGGCAGCGCCCGCACCGACGAGGGTGTGGATCTCGTCGATGAAGACGATGATGTCACCGCGGGTGCGGATCTCCTTCGTGACCTTCTTCAGACGCTCTTCGAAGTCACCGCGGTAGCGGGAACCGGCGATGAGCGAGCCGAGGTCGAGCGAGTAGAGCTGCTTGTCCTTGAGCGTCTCGGGCACATCGCCCTTGACGATCGCCTGGGCGAGGCCCTCGACGACGGCGGTCTTGCCGACGCCGGGCTCGCCGATCAGGACGGGGTTGTTCTTGGAGCGGCGAGACAGGATCTGCATGACCCGCTCGATCTCCTTCTCGCGCCCGATGACCGGGTCGAGCTTGTTGTCGCGTGCGGCCTGCGTCAGGTTGCGACCGAACTGGTCGAGCACCTGCGATCCGCCCTGCGCGCTCGGGGTGTCGTTCGACTGCGCGCCGACGGCTGCCGGCTCGCGGCCGGGCGCACCGGAGAGCAGCTGGATGACCTGCTGGCGCACCTTGTTGAGGTCGGCGCCCAGCTTCACGAGCACCTGGGCTGCGACACCCTCGCCCTCGCGGATGAGGCCGAGCAGGATGTGCTCGGTGCCGATGTAGTTGTGGCCGAGCTGGAGAGCCTCGCGGAGGCTGAGCTCGAGCACCTTCTTGGCGCGCGGCGTGAACGGGATGTGGCCGGTCGGCTGCTGCTGACCCTGGCCGATGATGTCCTGCACCTGCTCGCGAACGGCGTCGAGCGAGATGCCGAGGCTTTCGAGCGCCTTGGCTGCGACACCCTCGCCCTCGTGAATGAGGCCGAGCAGGATGTGCTCGGTGCCGATGTAATTGTGGTTGAGCATCTTCGCCTCTTCTTGGGCGAGGACGACCACTCGACGGGCTCGGTCCGTGAATCTCTCGAACATGCTGTGACTCCTTATTCGCACGTGTTGTTCGACACTGGCGAAGACGCGTGAAGCGCTTGTACATCGAGAGTAACCACCGTGCGGAGGCAGTATGCCCGTGTTCGCCGTCGGCATAGTGCCGTGACGGCCGGTGACGGCAGTGCCCGCGAGCGTGGGGTTGACCTGCATATCGACAGTCGTTATGTTAACGACTATCGGTAATATCGAAGATCGATAAGGAGTGGATGATGACCTCGACGAACAACCGCACGCTGTCCCGCGGAGACACCGGAGCGATGATCGGCTTCTGCATCTCGGGAGCGCTGATCGCCGCCTACATCACGGTGTTCTCGATCATCCGGATCGTCGAGCTCGCCCGGGGCGTCGACGTTCCGGTGCTGGTCGAGTTCGCCGGAGCCGCGACCCCCGTCGATCTGCCGCTCACCTCGGGTGACAGCGTCTCTGTGGGCCTCGACCGCGCGACCATCACCGCTGCGGAGCTTCCGGCGATCGCGTCGGTGCCCGGCATCATCGGCCAGGCGCTGCAGATCGTCACGATCGTCGTCGTGATCGGATGCCTGATCCTGCTGGCGCGCAGCACCCTGAGCGGTCGCGTGTTCAGCCGCCGCAACACCGCGCTCGTCGCCACCGCCGGGCTGACGGGCCTGCTGGGCTTCGGCGCCGTGCGCTTCTTCGACAACATGCTCGCGAACGCGACCGTCGCCGCCGTCACGGACAACGGCCTCGACAACGCCGTGATCACCGTCGAGCCGTTCACCTTCATCCTCGCGGCATTCGTGATCGCACTCATCACCACGGTCTTCTCCATCGGCGACCGCCTACAGCGCGACACGGAAGGCCTCGTCTGATGATCACCTTCGGCTCGGACTCGGTCTGGGACTCCCTGCGCTTCATCGGCATCGCGCTCGCCGTGATCGCGGTCGTGATCGGACTGTTCGTCTGGATCGGACGCCGCCGCGGCAGCCGCACCATCNNAGCGGGATGTGGATCATCCTGTCGACGATCGGCGCCATCGTCATCGTCGCGAAGGTCTTCCAGGTCGACTGGGCCGAGCTCTCCGGCCGCACCATGGTCTGGGTGGACTGGTCTTCCTCGATCCCCTGCATGCAGCCGGATCTCAGCACGACGACGGGTGCGACTCTCCAGTGCGGGGGCACGGAGCTGACCGAGTTCACCGTCGCGAACGCATCGCTCGGGCTGCGCGCTCTCGCGGGCGCCGCGCAGTTGAGCACCGGCGTCCTCACGACGCTTCCCGCGGTGATCCTCGCGGTGATCTGCTTCAACACTCTGCGTGGACGCGCGTTCACTCGCACGATCACCCGCGCACTGGTCGGCGGGGCGATCGCCGTGCTCGTCTTCGGAGTGGCATCCGACCTGCTCAGCAGCATCGCGGCGACCGCAGGGCTGCGAGAGGTCTTCGCGCCCGACAGCCCGTGGTACCCGCCGCGCTTCCAGCTGACCGTGACACCTCTGCCCTTCGTCGCGGCGCTCATGCTCGCCGCCCTCGCGGCCGTGTTCAGTCAGGGCATGAAGCTGCAGAACGAACGAGATGCCCTGCAGCGTGAGAACCAGGCCCTCGAGGATGAGACGCGGGGTCTCGTATGACCCCGGCCGAGAACGACGACGAGCTCACCGGCATCCACTGCCGTCTCGACGAGCTGCTCGCAGAGCGCGGCATGACCCTGACCGAGCTGAGCGCCCGCGTGGGTGTGAGCATCGTCAACCTGTCGGTGCTCAAGAACGACAGGGCGCGAGCGATCAGGTACTCGACGCTGCGGGCGATCTGCGACGCACTCGGCTGCGAGGTCGGCGACCTGCTCGTGCTCGCCTAGCGGTGGCGCCGTGCCGCGTTGCCTCGATTCCGGTCGCACCTCGTGCCNNCGGCACGAAGTGCGACCGGAGGAGAACTCGAACCGGAACAGGGAATGAGGGTGGGGATTTCTGCCCATGCAACCCCCACTATGAATTCACTGTGAGCCGCTAGCGTCGTAGTCATGAAGCTCAACGACCGGAACCTGCGCACCCCGTCCCGCATCCTCATGGCTCTGCCCATCGCGGCACTCGCCTTCTCGCTCGCCGCCTGCGGTGGCGCCGTCGAGCGCCCCTCGGCCGAAGAAGTGTCCGACGGCCTCCAGAAGGTCCTCGAAGACCAGGGCATGGGTGACACTCTCACCGAGCCCGTCATCCTCTGCCTTTCCGAGGCACTGGTCGACTCGGAGGTCTCCAACGAGTCGCTGGACGCGATCGCCAAGGGCGACTCGAGCGCCCAGACCGACGAGGACGAGGGCGCTCTCGTGCAGAAGACCATCACCGACGCCGCACAGGACTGCGCCACGGCTGAATGATCTGAACCGGTGAGACCGAAGGATGACGGATGCTTCGGCATCCGTCATCCTTCGTCATCTCGGCCTCGGGATTCCGACCCGACTCCTAGCGTTGACGGATAGCGCGCACACGGCGCGCACCGATTCTGGAGTCCCCGATCCAATGAGCACCACCGTCCGCGCCACGAAGGCGCCAGACACCCGCGGTCCCGTCCGGAAGCTGCTGACATCGTTCGGCTTCCAGATCCTCGCGGCCCTCGTCCTCGGCATCGCCGCCGGCCTGATCGCGCGCCAGCTGGGCGCCACCGCCGACAGCCCAAACGGCCTCTCGGCCACCCTCGACACGATCGGCAGCTCGTACGTCACGCTGCTGCGCGCCGCCGTCGTGCCGCTGATCTTCACCGCGATCGTCGCCAGCATCTCGAATCTGCGCCGCGTGCAGAACGCCGCTCGCCTCGCCGGCCAGACGCTGCTGTGGTTCGCGATCACCGCGTTCATCGCCGTGATCATCGGCATCACGCTCGGCCTCGTCATCCAGCCGGGCAACCGCGCCGGTGAGGGCCTCGAGCCCGGCGACCCGTACACGGTGGGCACCTGGTGGAACTTCCTGCTGGGCCTGATCCCGCAGAACTTCCTCGGGCTCAGCGTGAGCACCAACCCCGGCGCCACCGACGGCACGTTCACCTCGAGCGTGAACTTCAACATCCTGCAGGTCATCGTGATCGCGGTCGCCGTGGGCATCGCCGCCCTCAAGGCCGGAAAGAAGGCCGAGCCCTTCCTCGCCTTCACCGAGTCGCTGCTCAAGGTGATCCAGCGCGTGCTGTGGTGGATCATCCGCATCGCCCCTCTCGGCACCTTCGGCCTCATCGGCGCCGCCGTCGTCAAGTACGGCTGGGAGAAGCTCGCCTCGCTCGGCTGGTTCGCGATCGCGGTCTACGTCGGCCTCGCGCTCGTGCTCTTCGTCGTCTACCCGGTGCTGGTCAAGACCAACGGCCTGTCGATCAGGCAGTACTTCTCGGGCGTCTGGCCCGCCGTGCAGCTGGCGTTCGTCAGCCGCTCGTCGATCGGCACCCTGCCCCTCACCGAGCGCGTGACCGAGCGCAACCTGGGCGTGCCCCGCTCGTACGCCTCGTTCGCCGTGCCGTTCGGCGCGACGACCAAGATGGACGGATGCGCCGCGATCTACCCGGCCATCGCGGCGATCTTCGTCGCGCAGTTCTTCGGCATCGAGCTCAACCTCGTGCAGTACCTGTTGATCGTGCTCGTCTCGGTCGTCGGCTCGGCGGCCACCGCCGGCACCACCGGCGCGACCGTCATGCTCACCCTGACGCTGTCGACGCTCGGCCTGCCGCTCGAGGGCGTCGGCCTGCTGCTCGCGATCGACCCGATCCTCGACATGGGTCGCACCGCGGTCAACGTCGCGGGTCAGGCACTCGTGCCGACCATCGTCGCCAAGCGCGAGGGCATCCTCGACGAGGAGCTCTACAACGCACCGCGCGAGGGCCTGCCGTTCGCCGACGACTCGGCCGACGACGACGCCCCCGAGGCGGATGCCGCGGCATCCGAGCCCGAGCCCGCCGGCACCCGCTGACCCGTCCTCGCCTCGACGTCCGAGCGCCTCGCCCCTCTTCGGGGCGGGGCGCTCGTGCATCTCCGGCTAGGCGCGGCCCTGCTGTCGCGTCGCGGCTCGAGTGTCGAGGGCCAGCTCCTCGGCATCCATCGCTGTCATCAGCTCGCGCATGACCTCTTCGTCGAGGTTGCCGGCGTCGCGCTCGGCGAGCAGGATCTCGCGGCGCACCTGCAGCCATCCCCGACTCAGGGCGGCGAGGTCGTCGTACGACGGCCGAGCAGTCGCATCCTCGACCTGCTGGGCTTCGTCGGCATCCTTCTCGACCCTGGTCATGCGCTTCGTGAACGCGTCGAACACGCCGAGGTCGACCTCGCCGTACTTGGCCTCCCACTCGACGCGCTTGTGGGCGAGGTACGCCTTGCCCGCTTCTCGACTCTTCTCTCTCACCGCGGCGAGCGCGCGCTGGTCGTCGTCGTGATCGACGTCGCCCTCGATCCCGAGGCGGCGGATCAGCATCGGCAGCGTCGACCCCTGCAGCAGCAGCGTGCCGACCGTGACCACGAACGCCACGACGACGATGGCGTGTGAGGCCTCTTCATCGAGGGTCGCGAGGTCGGCGGCCGCGAGGGCGATCGCCAGGGTGACGACGCCGCGCATGCCCGCCCACGAGATCACCGCGCTGTCTTTCCACGTGAGCTGAAGACCTGCCATCTGGTCGCGCACGATGTGCGTGCGCAGCTCGTCGGCGGTGAACTGCCCCCACCGTCGGGACTTCTCATGGCGCTTCTCGAACTCGCCGTTCTCGACGCCCCGATCCCAGCGTTCGAGGCGCTTGCGATCCTGGAAGTTCGCCCACGCGCTCGTGGGATAGATGTAGATCGGACGAACGAGCAGCACGACGAGCAGCACGATGCCCGACAGCACGAGGATCTGCTCGACCGACTCGCTGCCGAGGTCGCGAAGCACCCGGGGGAACTGCAGCCCGATGTACGCGAAAACGAAGCTCTCGAGCAGCAGATCGGCCGACAGCCACAGCGGCTTCTCCTGCTGGCGGGTCGTGTAGTCGGTGCGGGGCGAGTTGAATCCGACGTACAGGCCCATCGCGACGACGGCGAGCACGCCCGAGCCGAGCAGGTGCTCGGCGATCGCGTAGGCGCCGAATGGGGCGAGCAGGCCGAACGTGCCGATCACGACCGCGTCGTTGATCCGCATGCGCAGCTGATGCAGCAGGATGCCGAACACGAGGCCGATCACGACGCCCACCACGACTGCCAGCAGGAACTGCCCCACCCCTCCCCATACCGAGACGGTGGCACCGGCGAGGATCGCGGCGAACACGCGGTAGAGCGTGAGGGAGGTCGCATCGTTGATCAGGCTCTCACCCGAGAGCACCGTCATGATGCGCCGCGGAAGGCCGAGCTTGCGACCGATCGCCGCGGCCGACACCGCGTCCGGCGGTGCGACGATCGCCCCGAGCAGCAGAGCGCCGGGCAGGGTCAGCGACGGCATGATCCACCAGGCGACGAACCCCACGGCGAGTGCGGTGAGCAGCACGAGCCAGATCCCGAGCCGGCGGATCTGCGGCAGGCTGCGCTTGAAGCCCACGAACGAGACGTCCAGCGCCGCCGAGTACAACAGCGGCGGCAGCACGAGGTTGAGCAGCAGGTGCCCGTCGATCTCGACGTCGGGGACGAAGGGCAGGAAGGATGCCGCGAGAGCGACCACCGTCACGAGAAGCGGCGCCGGCCAGCCGCGCCATCGGGCGATCGCCGCCACGACCACAGCACCGACGAGCACGTAGAAGATCTCGGCATCCATGCCCCCTAAAATACTGCCCCCGCGGTGCTGTCGCGGGGCGGGAGGGGCGGGCGAGAACGGATGGGAATGCCCTGCCCGCTCTCGCCGTTGCATTCGGGGATGACTTCCACCGCGCTCTCCGTCCTCGACCTCGTCCCGGTTCGCACCGGCCAGACCAGCGCCGAGGCGATCTCCTCCTCCCTCGATCTCGCCGCCACCGCCGACCGTCTCGGCTACCGCCGCTACTGGTTCGCCGAGCACCACAACATGCCTGCCGTGGCATCCACCACTCCCCCGGTGCTGATCGCCGCGGCAGCGATGCGCACGACGCAGATCCGTCTGGGGTCCGGAGGCGTGATGCTGCCGAACCACGCGCCGCTCATCGTGGCCGAGCAGTTCGCGGCGCTCGAGGCCATCGCGCCCGGACGCATCGACCTCGGACTCGGCCGCGCCCCCGGCAGCGACCCGGTCATCACCCAGCTGCTGCGCGGATCGGGCACGACGAGCGACGTCGAGCAGTTCCCGCGCAACGTGCAGGACATCGCCGCTCTCGTCTCGGGCGAGGGAGCCACCGTGCGCTTCACCTCGGGCGGCGAGTACACCGTGCACGCGACGCCCGCCGCGACCGGCAGCCCCGAGGTCTGGCTGCTCGGATCGAGCGACTACTCGGCCCAGCTCGCCGCATCGCACGGGCTGCCCTACGTCTTCGCGAACCACTTCTCGGGTCAGGGACTCGAGCGCGCCCTCGACCTGTATCGCACCGGCTACCAGCCGAGCGAAGAGCATCCCGAGCCGCGGACGTTCCTGACCGTGAACGTGGTGGCCGCGCCGACGCAGGAAGAGGCCGAGGCGCGCGCCCTGCCGCAGCTGCGCATGATGTCGCGCCTGCGTCTGAACAAGCCGCTCATCGCCCTCGAGACGGTCGAAGAGGCGCTCGCAGCCGAGTCGGATGCCGCGACCGACCAGGTCGTCGAGGCTGCCCGCTCACGCTGGTTCGTCGGCACCGGCGAGTCCGTCGCCGCCGAGCTGCGCGAGTTCGCCGCGAAGTACGGCGTCGACGAGGTCATGCTGTCGCCGGTCGCCGGGGCTTACGAGTCCGAGCCCCGGGATGCCGCCGCCGGCCGCGCCCAGACGCTCGAACTCATCGCCGCCGCGCTCTAGGGGTCGTTCGCGGGCGCGCCCGCCAGGCCGGGCCAGTTCCGCACCGCGCTCGCCAGGCGGGGCCAGTTCCGCATCCGAGAACTGGTTTGAAGATGCAGAAGTTGCCCCGC
>NZ_JAGGPD010000129.1 GCF_018613995.1 Microbacterium sp. ISL-103
GGCTCCGCCGAGGGTCTCGTTGTAGGCCACGATGTCTCCGGTCGGAACGTGGCTGATAACGACGATCGACAGAGCCTGACCCGCTCCGGTGAGCCGTCTCTCGCGGCGTACGACGCGTTGCGCATCCCACTCCTCGGCGACGAAGTCCATCTCGCCGCTCGGGGCATCGGTCGACAGCCGAGCGAGGATGCTCGCATAGCCGTCACGGAACTCGGGCGGTGTCGGTGCCTCCCATTGGAGTACTCGATAGTCACCGCCCGCGACGTCCTGCGCCGCCTCCAGAGCGGCGTGCAGCGGCGCCGGGTCCGATCGCAGATCGAGCTCGCTGTTGCGTTCGACCTGTTCGAAGTCGTATCCGCGGGCTTCGAGAGCGTCCGACAGCGGAATCGCCGGAATGCGACCCCACCCCGTCTTCGGCGAGATCATGCGTTCCGATGCGATCGGTCGGTGCAACGTCCAGATCTGCACCAGCGAGCGACCGTGGGCGCGGGCCTCCGACTCGGCGAGCGACAGGAGAGCGTCTTCGACACCGATTCCCCAGTGCCTCTCCGGCACCAGGAGGTCTGCCTCCGCCGCGTGCGCCTCCGCTTCCTGGGGATAAGAGATCGTGATCATGCCGACGATCTCGTCACCGTGCCTCGCGACGAATCCAGTCTGGAGTGTGTCACTGGGGTCCCGCCAGGACGCGAGCATCTGCGCGGCGTCCGGGGCTATGTCCGGCAGGCCCACCAGCTCATCGCAGATCTGCCGGTTGAGGTCTCCGTACGCACGGAAGTCCGCGGCGGCCGGGGCGTCCAGCGCGACGGGGACGGCGAGCGGCGCGATGGTCAGGGTGGTGGTGTTCATGACAGTTCCTTCTTCCAGGCGCCTTCGTAGGCGATGGCCGTGAAACCCATGGCCTCGTTGATCGCGAGCATCGGCCGGTTCTCCTCGGCGTTGTATGTGATGACCTCGCGCGATCCGGGTGCGGCGTCTCTCCAAGACAGCAGAGCGGCGCACTTCACCAGCTGGCCGAGCCGGTGACCCCGGTGCTCCTCGAGCACGAGCGTGTCGTGCTGGATCGTCGTCGCAGCGGGGTCCGCGTCGATGCCGAGTTCGGTGAAAGCGGCGAGCTCGCCGGATGCGATGTGCTGAGCGACCGTGACCTGCATCGTCTGGCCCATCTCTTCGACTCGCTTCTCGCCCGCGATCAGGCGCTCGGCATCCCACGCCTCCTCGTCGGTCTCGAGATCGGCGGAGGGCGCATCCGTCGACATGCGCGATTTGAGCCAGGCGTAGCCCTCGACATGCTCGGCCGGCGTGGGCAGCATCCACCGGAGCACGCGATAGTCCTGCGACAGCGCACGCGCTTCGTCGAGCAGCTCGGAGGCCCGACGCATCGCCGTGTCTGTCACCTCGAGACGGCTCACCCGGTACACCTGTTCGAGGGTGAACCCATGACGGCTGAGGAATCGGGCGACGTGGTCGTCGGGCACGCTGCCGAATCCCGTCCTGGCGTCGAGGCGGGGGCCGTCGCTCGCCTGCTGCTCCGTCCAGTTCTGGATGACGGTGCGATCGTGCAGCCGCGTGAACGCCTCGACGTGCGGGAGGATGGCTGTTCCGATGCCTCGTCCCCACACTCGCGGATGGATCTCGATCGACGCGATGGCGACCCGTGAACCCTCTTCGTGCGGGATGTCGATCACGGTGCGGCCCACGATCTCGCCGTCCACCCGGACGGCCCACACCGCCGTGGTGCGCTCCTTGCGGGAGCGGAGGATCGGAAGGAGGGCCTCCGGAGTGAGGTCCTGCTCTGTGCGCCCGGTCAGTTCGCGATAGACGGCGTTG
Source organism: Microbacterium sp. ISL-103 (assembly GCF_018613995.1). Classification (GTDB taxonomy): domain Bacteria; phylum Actinomycetota; class Actinomycetes; order Actinomycetales; family Microbacteriaceae; genus Microbacterium. Next base: position 1,828 of record NZ_JAGGPD010000129.1, read on the forward strand.
CGCACGCGGGCGAGTTCACGGAACTCGCCCGCGTCGGCGGCATCCGCCCGCGCCGGCAGCACGAGCGGATGCAGCGATGCATCTGTGGTGAGCGGAATGCTCATTCTGTTCTCCAGGTCAGCGCAGCTGACGCTGCAGGTCGAAGGTGAGCAGGGCGTGGGTCTCGGCGACCGTGCGGGGGCGCCGATCGAGATGCAGCGCGTCGACGTCGGCTGATGATGCGGTGAGTCCTGTCCGCCGAGGGCGCTGCGCCCGTTGGAGCAGCCAGAGGCCGATCCGCAGGGAGAGACGATCTGCGAGCGCGAGACGCTGCAGTTCGTCGGGTGCGGGGATGTGGAGGACCAGCTGGTCCTCGGTATCGGGAGGATGGGGGATGCTGCGGTACAGCGTGCTATTCACGATGAATCCTTCGAGGAAGAGTGATGTGTGGGTGAGACGAGCGCCTGGCAGACCGCAGAGCGGGGTCCGGACGACGCGGAGGGTCGCGAGCCCGGGCTCGCGAGAAGGCGATCGCCGGGGTCGGCGGGGATCCGTGATCCGATACGGATCAGAGGGTGTGCGCGGTGACACGCGGCTGAGGGGTGTCCCTCATCGGGCGGCGACCTGCGGACGGTGCAGGGCAGAGTCCTCGACTGCGGTTCTAGGAGAGCGCAGTGGTGCGGACGCCGGCGGTTACCGAGTGCGCAAGGCGCGGCGCGAATGGCGCGGCGAGGCCAGTGGCCTGAGCGTTGAGCTGAGTGATCATCGGTAACCTCCCTTCGTGTGGCGATCCGGAGGTTACGGTAGCGAATCCCGGGCGTGTCCGTCAAGCACTTCCGGCGTGGGTCGGCGTGTCGCGGCGGATTCGGGTTCGCTGCGATCCCGCGCGGGATGCCGGTTCTGACCCGTCATTCCGGTAGCGTATGGGCGTGATTCACCCCCGAAGCGCGGTACGCGCATGCATCTGAAGAGCCTGACCCTCAAGGGGTTCAAGTCCTTCGCGCAGCCGACCAGCTTCGTCTTCGAACCCGGGGTCACCTGCATCGTCGGGCCCAACGGATCCGGCAAGTCCAACGTCGTGGACGCGCTCGCCTGGGTCATGGGCGAGCAGGGGGCGAAGACCCTCCGCGGCGGCAAGATGGAGGACGTCATCTTCGCCGGGACTTCGACCAGGGGGCCGCTCGGTCGCGCCGAGGTGCAGCTCACGATCGACAACAGCGACGGAGCGCTGCCGATCGAGTTCGCCGAGGTCACCATCAGCAGAACGCTCTTCCGCAACGGCTCCAGCGAGTACGCGATCAACGGCGAGAACTGTCGGCTGCTCGATCTGCAGGAGCTGCTCAGCGATTCCGGACTCGGACGCGAGATGCATGTCATCGTCGGTCAGGGCCGTCTGGACACCGTGCTGCAGGCGTCGCCCGAGGACCGTCGTGGGTTCATCGAAGAGGCCGCCGGCATTCTCAAGCACCGCCGGCGCAAGGAGAAGACCCTCCGAAAGCTCGACGCGATGGAGACCAACCTCACTCGCCTGAGCGACCTCGCGGGGGAGATCAGACGTCAGCTCAAGCCCCTGGGCCGCCAGGCGGAGATCGCCCGAGAAGCCCAGACGATCGCCGCTGTCGTCCGTGACGCCAAGGCGCGCATCCTCGCCGACGACGTCGTCGCGCTGCGCACAGCCCTCGCCGACCACACGCCCCCGCAGCACGAACGGCACACC
>NZ_JAGGPD010000130.1 GCF_018613995.1 Microbacterium sp. ISL-103
CCGGTGCGCTACGACGGCGAAGACCTCGACGAGGCGGCATCGCTGCTGGGCGTGTCTGCGGCTGAGCTCGTGAACCGCCACCTCGCCGCCGACTGGAAGGTCGCCTTCTCGGGCTTCGCCCCGGGGTTCGGCTATGTGGTGAGCAGCGACCCCCTGTTCGACGTGCCCCGCCGCTCGTCGCCCCGCACCCGCGTGCCGGCCGGATCCGTGGCCCTCGCCGGACAGTTCACCGGGGTGTATCCGCGCGAGAGCCCGGGCGGATGGCAGCTCATCGGTCGCACGGATGCCCTGATGTGGGACATCGACCGCGACCCGCCTGCACTGCTGTCGCCCGGCACGACCGTCCGGTTCGAGCAGATGCGAGCACAGGTCGTGATGTCAGAGAACGCGGATGATCGCGCCGACGAACGGTCTGTCACCGAACGACCTGCCGCGAACTCCTCCGCGATCGAGGCCGCGAATGCCGCCGCGATCGAGGTCGTGCGTCCGTCGCTGCAGCTGCTGGTGCAGGATGCCGGGCGACCGGGATTCGCGGCACTCGGCGTCTCGTCATCCGGCGCCGCCGATCGTCGCGCCCTGCGCGAGGCCAACCGGGCCGTGGGCAACGCGACGGGCGCCGCCGTGCTCGAGAGCGTCGGCGGTGCGGTGCTGCGGTTCCATGGATCCGGGGTCGCGGCGGTCAGCGGTGCCGAGGGAGCTCTCGAGCTGGTCGACGCCACCGGCGTGGCACGTCGTATCGCGCACGGCGCGCCCTTCGCCACCGTCGAGGGCGACGAGCTCACGCTCGGGCATCCGACGAGCGGACTGCGCTACATCATCGCCGTCCGTGGTGGTGTCGCCGTGGACCCGGCGCTCGACAGCCGCGCGAGCGACACCCTCGCCGGGCTCGGACCTGCTCCGCTGGCCGCAGGCGACGTGCTGGGCGTCGGCGACTCCGCCCGGCATCCGGTCGAGCCGGATGTCACCCCGCGCACACTGCCGGCATCCGGCGAACTCGTCGACCTCGAGATCACGCTCGGCCCTCGCGACGACTGGTTCACCGCTTCGGCGCTCGCGACGCTCACCGGCCAGGAGTGGACAGTGACCCCGCGGTCGGACCGGGTCGGCATCCGGCTCGAGGGCGCCGTGCCGCTGGAGCGATCCGTCAGCGGCGAGCTGCCCAGCGAAGGGGCTGTCACGGGGGCGATCCAGGTGCCGCCTGACGGTCAGCCGGTGCTGTTCCTCCCCGATCATCCGCTCACCGGCGGGTACCCGATCATCGGTGCCCTCACCGATCGCAGCCTCGACCTCGCCGGGCAGCTGCCGCCCGGCGTGCGCGTCCGTTTCACCGTCAAGGAGACCTCATGACCAAGGTGCTGATCGCGAATCGCGGAGAGATCGCCGTGCGCGTCATCCGCGCCTGCGCCGAAGCCGGCTACACGTCGATCGCGGTCTACGCCGATCAGGATGCCGATGCGCTGCACGTGCGGCTCGCCGATGAAGCCCTGGGCCTGGGGGGAGACACCGCGGCGACGACGTACCTCTCGATCGATGCGGTGGTGGACGCGGCTCGGAAGAGCGGCGCGGATGCCGTGCACCCCGGCTACGGATTCCTCTCGGAGAGCGCGGAGTTCGCGCGCGCGGTGGAGGGCGCGGGCCTCATCTGGATCGGCCCCTCGCCCGAGAGCATCGACGCGCTCGGCGACAAGATGACCGCGCGCCGCATCGCGCAGCGCGTCGGGGCGCCGCTGGCCGCCGGCACCGATCAGCCGCTGGCAGGCCCGGAAGAGGCCGTGGCCTTCGCCGAGCAGCACGGGCTCCCGATCGCGATCAAGGCCGCCTTCGGTGGGGGTGGCCGAGGCCTGAAGGTGGTGCGAGAGCTGTCAGAGGTCGCGGATGCCTTCGAGGCCGCGACGCGTGAGGCGATCGCCGCCTTCGGGCGGGGGGAGTGCTTCGTCGAGAGGTTCCTCGAGAGTCCGCGTCACATCGAGGTGCAGGTGCTCGGTGACGGCCGCGGCGGCGTCGTGATCGTCGGCGACCGCGACTGCTCGATGCAGCGCCGCAACCAGAAGCTCATCGAAGAGGCGCCGGCTCCGGGGCTGACCAGCGACCAGCGGACGCGGTTGCATGATGCGGCCCGGGCGATCTGCGCCGAGGTGCAGTACCGGGGTGCGGGAACCGTGGAGTTCCTGCTCGCGGCCGACGGCACGATCTCGTTCCTCGAGGTGAACACGCGCCTCCAGGTGGAGCACCCGGTCACCGAAGAGGTCACCGGCACCGATCTCGTGCGCGAGCAGTTCCGCATCGCCTTCGGCGAAGGAATCTCGTTCACCGAGACCCCCGAGCCGACGGGGCACTCCTTCGAGTTCCGCATCAATGCCGAGGATCCCGGTCGCGGCTTCCTTCCCAGCCCCGGTCGGGTGGAATCCCTGCGGATCCCCGGCGGACCCGGCGTGCGCTGGGACAGCGGCATCGAGGCGGGCGACGTCGTGCAGCCGGCTTTCGACTCGATGATCGCGAAGCTCGTCGTGCATGCCGACAGCCGCGACGCAGCACTCGTGCGGGCGCGTCGGGCGCGGCGCGAACTCGTCGTCGAAGGCCCGGCCACCGTCATCCCGTTCGATCTGCTCGCGCTCGACGACGAGGCCTTCGCCACCGAGACCTTCGCGGTGCACACCCAGTGGATCGAGAGCACCCTGCTGCCTCGCCTCGAGCCGCAGCTGCGACCGGCTCCCGTGCCGGATGCCGCCCTCCAGCGCTTCCCCGTCGAGATCGACGGCCGCCGTGTCACGCTCGGGCTCCCGCTCGCCCTGCTCGCAGGGCTCGGTGGGCTGGCGGATGCCGGAACCGCGCCCGCCGCATCCGATCCGTCCGAGCTGCGTTCACCGGCACCCGGCACGCTCGTGCGCTGGCTCGCTGACGACGGGTCGAGCGTCGCGGCGGGCGATCCGGTCGCGGTGCTCGACGCGATGAAGATGGAGACCACGGTCACCGCTCACCGGGACGGCACTCTGTCGCACCGGGTGGAGGTCGCCGCCTCGATCGCGCCCGACACGGTGCTCGCAGTCATCGCCTGAGAGCGGGTCGATCGCTGAGCGCGATCCTCGACTGAACACGATCCTCGACTGAACACAGAAACCCCGGATGNNCATCCGGGATCTCTGTGTTCATGAGTCGATCGTGATTACGCGGGGTCGCCACCCAGCGGGCCCACGGCCTCGAGCGGGCGAGGGTCGTCGGCTCCGGTCTTGCGCGCGCGGGCGATCGCGTTGCCCACGTGGTAGATCAGGAGAGCTGCGACCGTGCCGAGCACGATGCCGCCGAAGGCGAAGTCGCCGAGTTGCATCGAGAAGCCGGCGATGCCGATCACGAGCGAGACGGCCGCCGTGTACTGGTTGACCGGGCGCGAGAAGTCGACCTTGCTGTCGACCCAGATCTTGATGCCGATGATGCCGATCAGGCCGTAGAGCGCCGTGGTCGCACCGCCGAGCACGCCCGCGGGGATCGAGTTGAAGACCTCGCCGACCTTCGGCGAGAACGCGAGCAGGATCGCGAAGAGACCGGCGACCCAGTAGACCGCGGTCGAGTAGACGCGGGTCGCGGCCATGACGCCGATGTTCTCGCCGTAGGTCGTCGTACCCGAACCACCGAAGCCTCCGGCGATCGTGGTGGCGACACCGTCGGCGATGAGCGCGCGGCCCGTGTGCTTGTTGATCGCGGGGTCTTCCGTCATGGTCGCGACACCGCGTACGTGGCCGACGTTCTCGGCGACGAGCACCAGGACGACGGGCAGGAACATCGCGATGGTCGACCAGGTGCCCGGGGCGACGAAGTCGGGGAGCTGGAACTCGGGAAGGCCGATCCAGGGTGCATCCGCAATGAGCTCTGCCGGCGTCTTGCCCCCGCGCAGCGCGTTGGGAACCTCGAACGAGCCGGTGAAGGCGGCGTAGATGAAGCCCACCGCGACGCCGAGGAAGATCGAGATGCGACCGAGGAAGCCGCGGAACAGCACCGCGAAGAGGATGATCGCGACGAGGGTGATGGTCGCGGTGACCGGGTCGATCTTGAAGTTGTTCCACGCGGTCGGGGCGAGATTGAAACCGATCAGCGCGACGATCGCGCCCGCGACCACCGGAGGCATCAGCGCATCGACCCAGCGGAGGCCCGCGAACTGTACGACCAGTCCGACGACGGTGAGCAGGATGCCGACCGCGACGACGCCGGCCAGAGCCGAGCCGGTGCCGCCCGCGGCGACCGCGGCGGTGATCGGCGCGATGAACGCGAACGACGAGCCGAGGTAGCTGGGCAGCTGGTTCTTGGTGATCAGCAGGAAGATCAGCGTGCCGAGGCCGCTGAACAGCAGAGTGGTCGAGACCGGGAAGCCGGTCAGGGTCGGCACGAGGAACGTGGCGCCGAACATCGCGACGACGTGCTGGGCGCCGATCGCGATCGTGGCGGGCCAGTTCAGGCGCTCGTCGGGCTTGACGACGGCGCCGGGTTCGACCGTGCGACCGTTTCCGTGGGTCTTCCACAGGGGCATGCGGGCTCCTCAAAATCGGGGGGAGGGGAGTGCTGGAGCAACACTACCGATTCCTGAGTGTTGGCTGGGTGCGCGAGGGTTTGCCCGGTCGCCCGCTGCGAAGGAGATCTCTCGCTCCGAAGGACCGCATCCGTAGATCAGTCCTTCGCTGGAAGAGATCTCCTTCGCAGCGTATGAGGGGTACGAGAGATGCACCTGGGGATGCGGGGGATGCGCGTGCGTCAGGCCCCGAGGCGCTCGATCAGCTCGCGGTAGCGGTCGGCAGTGCGCTCGACGATGTCGTCGGGCAGCACGGGCGGTTCGCCCTGCTTGTCCCAGTTCGCGGCCAGCCAGTCGCGCACGATCTGCTTGTCGAAGCTCGCCATGCGCTCCTTCGGCGTCGTGCCGGTGCGCCAGGCCTCGGCATCCCAGTACCGCGAGGAGTCGCTCGTCAGCACCTCGTCGGCCAGGTGCAGGACGCCCTCGGCATCCGTTCCGAACTCGAACTTCGTGTCGGCGAGGATCAGGCCCTTCTGCTCGGCGATCGCGGCGGCGCGGGAGTAGAGCGAGAGCGAGACGTCGCGCAGCTCGGCCGCACGGTCGGCGCCGACGAGCTCGACGGTCTGCTCGAAGGTGATGTTCTCGTCGTGCTCGCCCATCGGCGCCTTGTAGGCGGGGGTGAACAGCGGCTGGGGCAGGCGGTCGCCGTTCTGCAGGCCTTCGGGCAGCGGGATGCCGCACACGGTGCCGCTCTCGGTGTACTCGGCCCATCCGGAACCGGTGATGTAGCCGCGCACGACGCACTCGACCGGCAGCATCTCGAGCGACTGAGCGAGCATGGCGCGGTCGGCGACGCTCGCGGGGATCTCGCCCTCGGCGAGGTGGTTGGCGACGTCGTCGAGCTGGCTGAACCACCAGCGGCTCAGACGCGTGAGCAGAGCGCCCTTGTGAGGGATGCCGGGAGACAGCACGAAGTCGAAGGCGCTCACGCGGTCGGAGGCGACCACGAGGATGCGGGTGTCGGCGGCGTCATCCGAGGCGTAGAGGTCGCGGACCTTGCCCGAGTAGATGTGGCGCCAGCCGGGGATGGTCTGCGCGTTGCTGTCCGAAGGTGTGCTCACCCGCCCATTATCCCGGTTCCTCTCGCGAGGCCCACCTCTGGGACGAATGCGGGCTCAGCGCACTTGCGCGGCGCCTGTCAAGGGCCGATGAGGATGGCGGCGTATCGGCGAGCCTCGACGGGAACGATAGGAGCAGTCATGACGAAGGATCTGTCGAGGGGTGACCGGGTGAGCTGGAACACCCCGCAGGGGCGAACCCAGGGCACCGTCGAGGAGAAGCGGACGAAGGACTTCCGGTTCGCCGGGCAGAGCTTCACGGCCTCTGACGACGAGCCCGCGTACATCGTGAAGTCGGAGAAGAGCGGAGACACGGCGGCCCACAAGGGATCGGCTCTGCGCAAGCTGCGCAGTTGAGGCTCGGGGCGACGCATGGTCCGAGTGTCGGCGGGGCTGTCTAGCGTGGAGATGTGACTGACGACCTCTTCACCGATCGACTGCAGCTGTCTCGGGCTGTTCCCTCGGATCTCGACGCGGTGTTCGCGATCCAGAGCGATCCGCGAGTGTGGACGCACTATCCGAGCCTCCGCCACACGACCCGCGACGACTCGATCCGGATGATGGAGCGGTGGGAGCGCAGCTGGGAGCGGGCGGGCCTCGGGTCGTGGGTGGTGCGCATGCGCGACACGGGCGAGGTCATCGGCAACGGTGGCTGCACTCTGCTGGATGGCGACGTGTGGAACGTGGGCTACCGCATCGCCGCCGACCATCACGGCCGCGGCTACGCCACCGAGCTCGCGCGAGCCGCGGTTGATCGCGCTCGCATCCTCGCCCCCGACCGGGCGGTGATCGCGTACCTGGTCGAACACAACACCGGGTCGGCGCGCGTGGCGCAGAAGCTCGGGCTCGAACTGGTGCACCGGGCGCCCGATGCGGGCAATCCGGACCCGTCGGCGATCCGGCTGGTCTACGCGGATCGCGCCCTCACGCCCGGCCAGCTCGAGGCGGCTCTGCAGTAGGCGCACTCGCCGCATCGGCCGGCTTGTCGATGTCTGACCCCAGGCGTATAGTCCACATGGACTATTTGAGCGCGACCATCTGGGGAGGAACGATGCACCGCCTGACCCCGATGTCCGTCATGATCCTCGCGCTGCTGCGCGAGGGCGATATGCACCCCTACGAGAGGGTGCGGCTCATGCGCGCTCGGCGCGACGAACGCCTGCTCGCGATCACCAACGGCACGCTCTATCACACGGTCGGACGCCTCCGACGGGCCGGCCTCATCGACGAGGTCGGCAGTGATCGAGAGGGCAACCGTCCTGAGCGCACGACATACTCGCTGACGGATGCCGGGCGAGACGCCCTCATCACCTGGCTGCGTCGCGAGCTGTCGATCATCGACCGGCCGGCGGAGTTCCGGATCGCGCTCGCCGAAGCCCACAATCTCGAGAGCGCCGATGTGATCGAGGCTCTGCGTCTGCGACGTGCGGTCCTCGACGAGGCGCACGTCTCGCACCGCGACGGGCTGACCGGAGCGCGGCACAAGAACGTCCCCGAACAGGTGCTCGTCGAATTCGAGCGCCAGGAGGTGCTGCTCGACGCGGAGCTGCGCTGGATCGACTCTCTCATCGACCGACTCGAGGCCGAGGAGTTCCCCTGGGGCCCCAGCGCCTTCGAGTACTCAGACCGCTACCGCGCACAGCGAAAGGCCGCACAGCAATGACAGAACCCTCCTCGACAGGACGCCCGCCCGGGGCATCCTCGTCTTCCGGTCCCTCGACCGGAACCTTCGCCGCAGGTCATCGACCTGCGAGCCCGTGGCCGGCGCTCTGGGCGCTCGTCATCGGCTTCTTCATGATCCTCGTCGACACGACGATCGTCTCGGTCGCGAACCCCGCGATCAAGGCGGCCCTCGATCCGACGACCAACAACCTCGACAACGTCGTGTGGGTCACCAGCGCGTACCTGCTCGCGTACGCCGTGCCGCTGCTGATCACCGGACGCCTCGGCGACCGCTTCGGCCCGAAGAACATCTACCTCATCGGTCTCGCGATCTTCACGCTCGCGTCGCTCTGGTGCGGGCTCTCGGGCTCGCTCGAGATGCTGATCGCCGCCCGCGCCGTGCAGGGTCTCGGCGCCGCGTTCATGACGCCGCAGACGATGGCCGTGATCACCCGCACCTTCCCGCCCGAGCGGCGCGGCGCCGCCATGGGGCTCTGGGGTGCGACCGCCGGTGTCGCGACGCTGGTGGGTCCGCTCGTCGGCGGGCTGCTCGTCGACGGCTTCGGCTGGGAGTGGATCTTCTTCGTCAACATCCCGGTCGGCATCGTCGCGTTCGTGCTCGCGTGGCGTCTGGTGCCGAAGCTGCAGACCAGCCCGCACCGCTTCGACATCCTCGGCGTCATCCTGAGCGCTGCTGCGCTGTTCCTCATCGTCTT
>NZ_JAGGPD010000131.1 GCF_018613995.1 Microbacterium sp. ISL-103
GCGGGGCGCTGACCGGGCCCGGATCGGCGCGGGCCGCGGCGATCAGCTCGGCTGTGCGGACGGCCGTTCCGCTCGGAGAATCGATCTTCGTCTCGTGATGGGCTTCGACGATCTCTGCGGACCCGAAGAAAGGCGCTGCGGCCGCAGCGAGCGCCGACCCGAGCACCGACCCGAGTGAGAAGTTCGGGATGAAGACGACTCCGGTCTCGGCATTCTCCACGAGCGGTCGCACGAGCGCGATCCGCTCCGTCGACCACCCCGACGTCGCCACGAGAACGTTGATCCGATGCTCGATGGCTGTCCGCACGACATCGATGCTGACCTGAGGAGTCGTCGCATCGATGACGAGATCTGCTCCATCGATCTCGGAGAGGTCGCTGCGCGAAGTGAGCACACGACTCACCTCGAAGCCCTCGAGCTCGTCGATCACCGAGTGGATGATCGATCCGAGCTTTCCGGTTCCGCCGACGAGTGCTACCTGCGTGGTCATGACGCCAGTCTATTTCGCGGGTGCTCCTCGGCCTCGGCGGCGGGCCGCGCAGATCCGAATCAGACCGGCATCGCGTCGGGGATGCCCGTTCGGAGCTCGACCGGCAGGTGACCCGTGTCGTTGTGCGTGAGCAGAGTCCATGGTCGCCCCTGCTTCTGGGCGATCACGGTCAGACCGCAATGCGCCTGGTTGAGAGTCATCCACCGCCATTCGGGCGCACCCAGCACCTCTCGGACGAACCACGAGATGACGAAGTTGTGGGTGATCAGCACCTCGTGGACGTCGCCGGGCTTGCGCACCAGGAACTCGTTGACGGCATCGAACATCTGGGCCCGCCCTGCGTCGAGTTCGGCCTCGGTGACAGCGCCGAAGAACGGCTCGTAGGCTGCGGGAGTCTCGTCGGTCATGCCCGTGGGCACGCAGTCGAAGAGGAGGGCGGTCGGCGCAGGGTCGACGGACGGCAGACGTGCGGCGATCGCCCGAGCAGTCTCGTTCGCACGCAGGAGCGGTGAATGCCACACGGCGTCGAGCGGAAGGCCGGAGAGCCGGTCGGCGATGAGTTCCGCCTGGCGCTGACCGCGCGGAGAAAGGGGTCCGTCGGCGAGACCGTGCTCGGCGTCCTGATGTTCACCGTGTCTGACCAGATATATGTAATGCGTCACAAACTCGCTCGCTTCATCGACAGCGTCCGCCGGGATTCACTCCACCCTATGCCAGGTATGTGACAACGGTGTGACGGCGCTCAGTTGCCGGCGCGGGTGAGCTCTGCGACCTGGGCCCGCGACAGCGCGACCCCGGCACCCTGCATCAGCTCGTCGACGTGGTCGGTCGCGAACGTGTTGACGATCGGGGCGGCGATCGTCCGCTGTGCGAGCAGCCAGGCGATCGACACAGCCGCCACCGGGACGTCGAGTTCGGTCGCGACCTGATCGAGGGCACGGAGGATCTTCGTTCCCCGCCGGTTCAGATGGCCCCGCAGCTGCTCGCCGCGCACACCCCGCGAGGCCAACGCCTTGCTGCGGTGTCGGCCCGACAGGAAGCCGTGCTCGAGGGCGTGAGACGGCGTGACGGCGAGGCTCTGAGCACCAGCGACGAGTCGCAGGTCTCCTTCGAACGGCTGACGACGCACCAGGTTGTACGGAGAGTCGATGACCTCGATGCGCGGGTACCCTGCCGATGCGAGGATCCGCGCCTCGACGAGGCGCTCGGGCGCGAAGCCGTACGCACCCAGGGCGCCGATCTTGCCCGCATCCACGAGCCACTCGACCGTCGCCAGCGTGTCTTCGAGATTCGTGGTCCTGTCGAGCGTCGCGTCGAGGTACAGCACATCGATGCGCTCGACATCGAGTCGGGTGAGCGACCCTTCGACGGCGCGCACGAGGTTGACGGATCCGAGTCCGGGGTTGTCGGCGTGGGCACCCACGCGGACGCTCAGGAGTGCGCGGTCGCGCTGCCCACGGGATCGGAGCCATTGTCCGATGATGTGCTCGCTGCGCCCACCGGAGAATCCGTCGGCGGTGTGGATGGCGTTGCCGCCGAACTCGACGTAGCGGTCGAGGATGCCATGACTGGTCTCGAGATCGACGTTCCAGCCGAACTCGGCCGCTCCGAGCATGAGGGGGAACGTATCGAGTCCGGTCTCACCGAGCGGAACACGGATGCTCTCGCCTATTCCCGGCCCGACGATCGGGATCGGAGCGGACGGGTGCTCTGCGGCGCCCTGCTGCGCACTCTCAGCCGACGCTCCTGCGCCTACGCCGAACAACCGCATCTCCTCACCCCCGCGTCAATCGGTGCGTACCGATCTGCGTCACCGCCTGGACTTGCACCCCCCGGTGCGTACTTCGAGAGTAGGCGACATCGGCGAACTCCCTGACCAATCCGGGGAACGGCGCAAGAACTTCCCATAACGATTTGATCACATCGGATACGACGAAGCCCGAGTCGTCCGCGAAGGACTGACCCGGGCTCCGTCTCGAAGCGCTGGCGATTACTCGGCAGCGGCCTCTTCAGCAGAAGCTGCGTCCGCCGCGGGAGCGTCGTCGAGCACGGGCTCGAGCGACAGCTTGCCGCGGTCGTCGATCTTCGTGATCTTCACGAGGATCTTCTGACCGACCGACAGCACGTCGTCGACGTTCTCGACACGCTTGCCACCGGCGAGCTTGCGCACCTCGGTGACGTGGAGCAGTCCGTCCTTGCCCGGGAGCAGCGAGACGAACGCGCCGAACGTCGCGATCTTGACGACGGTTCCGAGGAACTGCTCGCCCACCTCGGGGTTGGTCGGGTTCGCGATCGCGTTGACCTGGGCGCGGGCGGCCTCGGCCGACGGACCGTCGGTCGCGCCGATGTAGACGGTGCCGTCCTCCTCGATGGAGATCTGCGCTCCGGTCTCATCCTGGATCGCGTTGATCGTCTTGCCCTTCGGGCCGATGAGCTCACCGATCTTGTCGACCGGGATCTGCACGCTGATGACGCGAGGAGCCGTCGGCGCCATCCCGTCGGGAGCGTCGATCCCGGAGTTCAGGACGTTGAGGATCGTCAGACGAGCGTCGCGGGCCTGCGTGAGCGCACCGGCGAGCACAGACGTCGGGATGCCGTCGAGCTTCGTGTCGAGCTGGATGGCGGTGACGAACTCGCTCGTACCGGCGACCTTGAAGTCCATGTCGCCGAGCGCGTCTTCCGCACCGAGGATGTCGGTCAGCGCCGCGTAGCGGGTCTCACCGTCGACCTCATCGGAGACGAGGCCCATGGCGATACCGGCCACGGCTGCGCGCAGCGGCACACCCGCGTTCAGCAGCGACAGGGTCGACGCGCAGACGGATCCCATCGACGTCGAGCCGTTGGAGCTCAGCGCCTCGGACACCTGACGGATCGCGTACGGGAACTCCTCGCGGCTCGGCAGCACCGGCACGAGGGCGCGCTCGGCGAGGAAGCCGTGCCCGATCTCGCGACGCTTCGGCGAACCGACACGGCCGGTCTCACCGGTCGAGTAGGGCGGGAAGTTGTAGTGGTGCATGTAGCGCTTGCTCGTGACGGGCGACAGCGAAGCGATCTGCTGCTCCATCTTGAGCATGTTCAGCGTGGTGACACCCAGGATCTGGGTCTCGCCGCGCTGGAAGATCGCGGAACCGTGCACGCGCGGGATGACCTGCACCTCGGCGTCGAGCGGACGGATGTCCGCGAGTCCACGACCGTCGATGCGAGCACCCTCGGTGAGGATGCGACCGCGCACGATCTTCTTCGTGACGGACTTGTACGCCGCGGAGAACTCGAGCGGAGCGGCGGCCGGGAGCGAACCCGACTCGGTGGCTTCGATGAGCTGCGCCTTGACGCGGTCCTTGATTGCGTCGTCCGCAGACTGACGCTCGGACTTGTCGGCGATCTGGTAGACGCCGACGAGGTCGTCGTACGAGCGACCGGCGACGAAGTCATAGACCTCCTGGCTGTACGCCGGGAAGACCGGGTAGACGCCCGGCTCCTTCGACGAGGTGGCTGCCAGCTCTGCCTGAGCCTTGACCAGCTGCGCGATGAACGGCTTCGATGCCTCGAGGCCCTGCGCGACGATGGTCTCGTCGGGCTTGGTGGCGCCGGCCTTGATCAGGTTCCAGCTGCCCTCGGTAGCCTCGGCCTCGACCATCATGAACGCGACGTCTTCGGTGCCGTCGGCCTTGGTGACGACACGACCGGCGACGATCAGGTCGAACACGGCCTCACTGACCTGCTCGGCGGTCGGGAACGCGACCCACTGGTCGGCGTGGTCACCGTGGCCGGGGACGAACGCGAGGCGCACACCGGCGACCGGACCCGAGAAGGGCAGGCCGGAGATCTGCGTCGACGCGGAAGCGGCGTTGATCGCCAGAGCGTCGTAGAACTCGCCCGGAGCGATCGACATCACGGTGATGACGACCTGGACCTCGTTGCGCAGACCGTCGACGAACGACGGACGCAGCGGACGGTCGATCAGGCGGCAGACGAGGATCGCCTCGGTCGAGGGGCGACCCTCACGACGGAAGAACGAACCGGGGATCTTGCCGGCGGCGTACGAACGCTCTTCGACGTCGACCGTCAGCGGGAAGAAGTCGAAGCCCTCGCGCGGGTGCTTGCCTGCGCTGGTGGCCGAGAGGAGCATGGTCTCGCCGTCGAGGTACGCGGCGACTGCGCCCTGAGCCTGCTGCGCGAGGCGGCCGGTCTCGAAGCGGATGGTGCGGGTGCCGAAGCGGCCGTTGTCGAGAACGGCCTCGGTGGCGGTGATTTCAGGACCTTCCAAGAGGTCTCTCCTTCTTTGTTTAGACTCGCGAATCCGTGTGACGCGCGAGCATATTCATGAAGGAGCGGATTCGGCCGGATACGGGCGCGCGGGCAATCCCGCGAATCTCACCTGCGCTGGCCACCAGTAGAAAGCCACCCGACGTCACGCCGAGGAACCCACCACAGGGGACCAGCTCTGCGCCGATCGCTCCATGAGTCGATATGAAGTTGTGCCGTCGACCTGCGTCGACCTCGACCAGCCTATCAGCGGGACCCGGAAAAGCCCCGCGACTGCGCGCCTCGCGTTCCGACATGCGCCGGCCACGCGCCGTTCACCCGGCGGATGCCGCCCCGTGATGCGCATCCGGTCTCCTGATCCCATGCGCATGTCAGTGATCGGATGCGGGTACCTCGGTGCCGTGCACGCCGCGGCCATGGCCTCGATCGGACACGACGTCGTCGGCATCGACGTCGACGAGGAAAAGGTCGCCGCGCTCGCGGAGGGCACGGCCCCGTTCTTCGAGCCGCAGCTCGGTGAGCTGCTCCGCGAGGGTCTTTCCTCGGGCCGCCTGCGGTTCAGCACCGAGATGGCGGATGCGGCGGGGGCGGACATCCACTTCCTCGCCGTCGGCACTCCCCAGGTGACGGGCGGGCATGCCGCCGACCTGCGCTACGTGGATGCGGCGATGTCGTCGCTGCTCCCGCACCTGCGCCGCGGCGATGTGGTCGCAGGCAAGTCGACAGTGCCCGTGGGCACCGCCGAGCGGCTCGCGCCCCCGGTCGCGGCTGCCGGGGCGACACTGGTGTGGAACCCCGAGTTCCTCCGTGAGGGGTGGGCCGTGCACGACACGCTCACGCCCGACCGCCTCGTGGTCGGGGTGCCTCCGGACGACGAGGGCGAGCGGGCGGCCGACCGGATCCGAGACGCCTATCGTCCCGCCGTCGAGGCAGGCACCCCGTTCCTCGTGACGGATCTCGCCACGGCCGAGCTCGTGAAGGGCGCAGCCAACGCGTTCCTCGCCACCAAGATCTCGTTCATCAACGCGATGGCGGAGATCGCCGAGGCCTCGGGAGCGGACGTCACACTCCTTGCGGATGCGATCGGCCACGACACCCGCATCGGTCGGCGGTACCTCGGCTCGGGCATCGGCTTCGGCGGTGGCTGCCTTCCGAAGGACATCCGGGCGTTCGCCGCACGGGCCGAGGAGCTGGGACGCGGCGAGGCGGTCGGCTTCCTCCGCGAGGTCGACTCCATCAACCTCCGTCGTCGCGACCGGGCTGTGCAGCTCGTCGTCGACGCGCTCGGCGGGCTCGTCTTCGGCCGGAGGATCGCCGTGCTCGGCGCGGCGTTCAAACCGTTCAGCGACGACATCCGGGACTCCCCCGCTCTCGATGTCGCCGTTCGGCTGCGAGGACTCGGCGCCGATGTCGTCGTCACCGACCCGGCCGCCCTCGAGAACGCTGCGGCCGCGCACCCGCAGCTGGGCTACGCGGCCGAGCGCGACGATGCGCTCCGCGATGCCGACGCCGTCGTGGTCGTCACGGAATGGGACCTGTATCGGCGCGACCTCACGCCGGAACACGCCGGATCGCTCGTCGCAGGGCGGGTGGTGATCGACGGCCGGAACTGCCTCGACGCCGAGGCCTGGCGTGCCGCCGGCTGGTCGTACCACGGTATGGGCAGGCGCTGACGGCGACAGCGACGCGCACCGGCGACTGCCGTGCGGTGCAGTGCAGTGCGGTGACAGTCGTGAACGCCGGCCGGACCGGGGTCAGCTGACGCGGCTCGGGGTCAGATGACGGCCACGCCGCGCGGTGCATTGGATCGCCCGAGGTACACGTACGCATCGTGCTTCGCGTGCCGCCCGTCACCCGCGGTACGTCCGTGCAGGCGGCGCCAGACCCACGGCAGAGCGTGCCGTCGCCACCACAGCCCCGCACCGATCGGCTCGTTCTCGTGCAGGGCGGCGTCGAGCAGGCCCAGGGCATCAGCATGCGGGACTCCGAGCACCTCGCCCGCCCGGTAGGCGAGGAATCGGTGCCCGCGACTGCTGAGGTGCACCAGATCCTCTCCCCAGTTCGGGCGATCGGGCAGGCTCGGATGCAGGTCCGTGTCGATCAGGATGGCGCCCGTACGGGCGGCGATGCCGGTGAGAGCTGTCGCGAAGGCTGCGAACCGACGGGAGTAGATCGACGCAGCACGTCGCCGCGGGAGAAACGGCGTGACCAGCACGACGTCGGCGCCGATGCCGCGGAGCTGCACCACCGTGTGCTCGAGGGCCGCGGCGAGCGCCGGCACATCGACGGTCGGCTTCACGAGGTCGTTGGCGCCGATGAGGATCGAGACGAGGTCGGGTTTCAGCTCCATGGCTCGGGGCAGCTGTGTGGTGCACACATCGGCGACCCGCTTCGACCTGACGGCCAGGTTGGCGTAATGGAGTCCTCCTTCGGCGGAGAGCAGCAGGGCGAGTCGATCGGCCCACCCGCGCAGCGCTCCGTCGGGGGCTGGGTCGCACAGCCCTTCGGTCAGCGAGTCGCCCAGGGCCACGTATCGGCGCCAGCGTCTGGGGACCACGGGCGCCGTGGTCTCCGGACGTGCGACGCGGCGAGCGCGGGCGCCGGAGTCCGCCGCCCGGAGCACTCGCGCATCATCGAAGTGCTCCAGGAGCTGATCGCATACGCTCGCCCAGCTGCGCCCCTGCACCGCTTCTCGCCCTGCCTCGCCGAACGCGCGGCGCTTGCGCGCATCGCCCACCAGGTCCGCCACCCGCATGCGCAGGTCGTCGAGGTCACCCGGCCGGTAGAGCCACCCGTCGATTCCCATCCGCACGAGGTCGAGGGGCCCTCCGCGGCCGGTGGCGACGACGGGGATCCCGCTGGCGTGGGCCTCCTGCAGCGTCTGCCCGAAGGTCTCGCTCTCCCCCGGGTGCACGAAGACGTCGAACGATGCCAGGGCCTCCGCCAGCGCTTCGCCCTCGAGATGACCGAGGAAGCTCGCGGACGGTATGAGGTTCTCGAGCCTCGCGCGGCTCGGGCCGTCTCCGACGATGACGAGCCGTGCACCGGGGATGTCCTGGAGAACGGCCAGGTCCTCGACCTGCTTCTCGGGTGCGAGGCGCCCGACGTACCCGATCACCGCCGGCGCGCCCCACGTCGTGCGCAGCTCTGCGCTGCGACGGGAGGGCTGGAAGCGTTCGGCATCCACTCCCCTGCCCCAGCGACGGACCCGATCGATTCCCAGCTCTCGGAGCTGTTGCTCGGAATCCGCCGACGGAGCGAGCGTCAACGTCGCCCGCCTGTGGAGCCGGGCGATGTGGGACTGGGCGATACCCGTCGTCGCCGGCACGCGGTATCTCTCGGTGTAGGCCGCGACATCGGTCTGGTAGGCGGCGACCGCTGCGATGCCGAGATGCTCGGCGGCGAGCGCGCCCCGCCATCCGAGGGCGAACGGAGAGGCGAGGTGCACGACGTCCGGCTGGAAGCGGCGCAGGGATGCCGCGACACGACGTGCGGGCGAGGTGCCCACCCTCACATTCGGGTAACCGGGGAGCGCCAGACTCGAGATGGGCTCGACGCGGGCGCCGCTGACCTCGGAGGGGATGCCGACGGCGTCCGGGGCGAGCACGTGCGCCTCGTGGCCTGTGCGCTCGAGGTGTCTCAGGATCTGCAGCACGGATCCGGTGACCCCGTTCATGTGGGGAAGGAAGGACTCTGTCACGATCGCGACTCTCACATCCCCAGGATGCAGCGGGTCGTGGCCGCCGCACGCGGAAAACGGCTGTGGGCACCAGAAGTTCACCGGATGCTGGATCGCTGGTCACCGGCTATCCCGGCGTTGGTTCCCGTTCACCTCGTCATCGCACCCTGGGGCTGTGTCCACCGATCTGCTCTCCGGCCCCTGGGCTCTCGTCGTCATGAGCCTGCTCGTCTTCGGGGATGCGTTCTTCGTGATCGTCCCCGGGGAGATCGCCGTCACGGCACTCGGTGCCCTCTCATCGGCATCCGGAACACCTCCGCTCTGGGCGGTGATCGTCTGCGCGGGCATCGCCGCGGCGGCCGGCGACGCGGCCTGCTATGCGATCGGACGCACCGTCGGCACCGAACGCTGGCGGTGGATGCGCACTCCTCGCGTGCGTCAGTCGCTCGACTGGGCACGGCGCCGGCTCGACGGCGGAACCGCGGTGATCCTGTTCACCGCTCGGTTCGTGCCGTTCGCGCGGTTGGCCATCAACCTGGTCGCCGGCGCGTCTCGCATCCATCCGGTGCGGTACCTCTGCCTGGTGTCGCTCGCCGCCCTCGGGTGGGCGCTCTACCAGGCGTCGGTGGGTGCGATCGTGGCCGCATTGCTGCCGGGTGGCCCGGTGGTCGCGGTCGTGGTGTCGATCGCGATCGCACTCGGATTCGGCGCGGTGATCGATCTGATCTCCCGCAGGGTGCGCAGGTGATCCTGCCTCCTGCCGGAGGCGTGCCCTAGGCTGACGACTATGAGCACCGAAGAAGGCGCCTCCTCCAGCGAGGAGATGAAGCGCAAGTTCAAGGAAGCGCTCGAGAAGAAGAACGCGCACCACCGGCAGGGCGAGGCCCACCTGGATGGCGACTCCGCCGTCCACGGTGCACCCGCCCCGCAGACGCGGCGCGAGTTCCGACGCAAGAGCGGTTGACCGCACAGATGCGGGAGCCGACGTCCGTCGGCTCCCGCATCGTTCTCTCTCCTGTGTGATCAGCCCCGAGATGCGCGCAGTCGTGCGCGCTCCTGCTTGGCGGCCATCTCGTCGAGTGCAGACTCCTTGAGCCCCTGGACGTCCACGGCCTTCTGCTCGTCTGCCATTCCGTGCTCGTCGATCCCGTCGAGCGTGGATTCCTCGAAGGGCAGCGCACCGCTGAGCACCTGCTGCACACGATCACGATCGATCTGGCGCGTCCATGTGCCGATGAGGAGCGTCGCGACGGCGTTCCCGGTGAAGTTGGTCAGCGCACGCCCCTCGGACATGAACCGATCGATCCCCACGATCACGCCCACGCCGTCGACCAGGTCGGGGCGGTAGGCCTGCAGTCCGCCCGCGAGAGTGGCGAGCCCCGCACCGGTGACGCCGGCGGCTCCCTTGCTGGCGATGATCATGAAGACCAGCAGTCCGATCTGCTCTCCGATCGTCATGGGCTGCCCCATGCCCGTCGCGATGAACAGAGAGGCCATCGTGAGGTAGATCGCGGTGCCGTCGAGGTTGAACGAGTACCCCGTGGGAACCGTGATGCCGACGACCGGCTTCGAGACGCCGATGTGCTCCATCTTGGCGATGAGCCGCGGAAGGGCGGATTCCGACGACGATGTGCCCACGATCAGCAGGTACTCACGAGCGAGGTACTTGACCAGGCTGAAGATGTTCACCCGCGTGACCGCGAAGAGCAGTGTTCCCAGGATCACGACGATGAAGAGGAAGCAGGTGATGTAGAAGGCGATCATCAGCACACCGAGGCTCCAGATGGCCGCGATCCCTGTCTTGCCGACGACCGCCGCGATGGCACCGAAGGCACCCAGTGGGGCGAGCCACAGGATCATGCCCAGGATGCGGAACACCAGCTTCTGGAGGTTCTTCACCGCGTCCATGATGGGAGCGCCCCGCTCGCCCAGACCCTGCAGAGCGAAGCCGACCAGCAGCGCGATGAAGAGCACCTGCAGGACGCTCTCACCGGTGAATGCCGAGAAGAAGGTCGTCGGGATGATGCCGAGGATGAACTCCGTCGTCGTCTTCGCCTCGGTGTCGGTCGCGTCGTAGTTGGAGTTCGCCATGTCGAGGCCGGCGCCCGGGTGGATGATGTTGCCGACGACCAGGCCGATCGCCAGCGCGAATGTCGACATCACCATGAAGTACAGAAGCGCGAGGCCGCCGATCTTGCCGACCGTCGCCGCCTTCGCGATGGAGCCGACCCCCACCACGATCGTGCAGAAGATTATCGGGGCGATCATCATCTTGATCAACGAGACGAAGCCCTTGCCGATCGGCTCGAGACTCTGACCGACCTCGGGCCAGATGAGGCCGACGGCCGCGCCGAGCACGACGGCGATGATCACCGACACGTACAGCCATGTGTGCCTGTCCCACGCCTGCTTGCCCCGGCGCCAATGGAATCCGGGAAGGGAGAACCCCGTCGTGATGGCCATGCTTTCCTCCTTGATCATGAACGTCTTCGTCTCATGCCCGCAGGCGCCCTCGCCTTCGGTAAGCTCACCGTCGCGGACTTCCCCCGGCAGCACCATTTGTGGTCGTATTGGTCACCACC